>JBCBUY010000009.1:0-61841 GCA_039817885.1 Pseudomonadota bacterium
ATTCTCACCACCAATCATCAGGTTAAACCCTAAAAGTAGGGAGAAATTTAACAGAACAGGGAGATTAGACCATCACCTGTGAAATTCAGTCATTACAGGAACTTCAGTTTATGACACCCGCGATGCCAGCTACCCAAGCGCCATGTTGTTTCGGCTGATCATCTTTGTCTGTCTGGCTCTGAGTGCTATGTCGACTGCGGTTGCGCAGCGGGAGGAAGGTAAGCGCGTCACATGGAAGCCGTCATATTCCGGCTCTTGCCAAGACTGTAATCTGGTTGGTCTGCAAATGACGCAGTGGGATGTGAGTCGCGTACGCTATGATCGATCGGACTTTTCGTATGCGTCTCTTTACGCAGCTCAAGCCAATGAAACCCATTTTACGTCGATCACCGCCACCCGTACGGAGTTCAGTCGTGCGCAGCTGAATAATGCTCAGTTTTCGGGCGCTGTTATGCAGCGTGTACGTATGATCGGTGTGGATGCCACCGGTGCAAACTTTGCCGACGCGACGCTGGACTATGGTGACCTCAGAGAAGGCAAGTTCATCGGAACCAATTTTGGCGGTACATCGGTTGCCCACGGACTGTGCCGGGGCGCGGACTTTTCGGCAAGCAATGGCACAGGAGCGAACTTCGACTTTACAATGCTCAATGGCGCAATGTTTAACGGCGCACTATTGCGGGGAGCCAGCTTCGTCGAGGCCGATGTATCTGGCGCGAGTTTCCGCGATGCGAGGCTGCATGGGGCCAACATGGCGCGGATTATCAATTCGGGATTAGCTGATTTCTCTGGAGCCTGTCGGTCAGAAACCACCCTTCTACCGCCTGGGCTTGCTCTGCCCTTGTGCGAGGATTCTGGCCAGGAACCACGATTGATCGAAGCGCCTTAACTCAAAGACGTTTCACTTATTGGGTGAGGATCGTCATGAATACGGTCCCCGGCGCACCCAATAACAAGAGCATCGCAAAAGCCGTTTCAAACACAACGCCGCCGACATTCTTGGCGTCAAACGCCTTGTCTAAAATGATAGACAGGACCCGGCCGACCGCCGCGCCAAGCCAGCACAATCCTGCAATGGCAAAGGCGAGCGGTGCACCGCTCAGCAATGGCACGGCCCCAAGTGGAAGCCATAGTCCACCATATGTGGCGCGAAACTCGGACCTGCCCGCATTCGACACAGGCTTGAGGCCAACAAAGTCCGCCGCTCTGTTTGGCAAAAATAGGCCAAACAGCCCCATGCCGAGGGTCGCCCATGCGCCTATAGTATTCAAAATCTCAAACATAGATCCCTGGCTCTAGCTGAAGAGCTATCGTCATAAAACTAGAAGCAACGCACAGATATCTGCCGTCTTACGTCTTCGCTTGCGGCGCAATACGGACGTTCAGCTCTTTCAACTGCTCGTCTCGGACTGGGCTGGGCGCTCCCATCATAAGATCGCGCGCCTGCTGGTTCATGGGGAACATGGTTACGTCACGGATATTGTCCGTGCCCGCGAGCAGCATGACGATCCGATCAACACCCGGAGCAATACCGCCATGGGGAGGTGCGCCGTAACGGAAGGCGTTCAGCATGCCTCCAAATTCCTTCTCAACGACCTCTGGGCCGTGTCCGGCAATTTCAAAGGCCTTCAGCATGATGTCTGGTCGGTGATTCCGAATAGCGCCTGAGGACAGCTCCACGCCGTTGCAAACGATATCGTATTGGAACGCTTTCAGGTCGAGGATCTCCTCATCCGTTGAGGCATTTGTTAGGGCCTCCAATCCGCCTTGAGGCATTGAGAACGGGTTGTGAGAAAAGTCGATCCGCTTGTTGTCTTCGTCCCACTCATACATAGGAAAGTCGACGATCCAGCAGAAGCGGAAAACGTCTTCTTCAACAAGACCGAGCTCTTCACCAATCTTGATGCGTGCGGCACCGGCAAGTTTATAGGCATCTGCAGGCTTACCGGCAGAGAAGAAAATGCCGTCGCCCGCGCCAAGGCCGACATGGTCTAGAAACGCTTTCAGATGGTCAGCGTCGAAATTCTTCAGAACTGGATCCTGACTGTCTACATCGCCGCCATCGGCGTCTTTCAGCCGCGCATAGCCAAGGCCAGGCGCTTGCATTTCTTTTTTGGCCCAACTGTCCAGGTCATCGAAGAATTTACGAGATTTCTCTGCGGCCGATTTCGGAGCCGGGATGGCAATGACGCGCCCGCCCCCTTTGATGATTTTCGCAAATATGGAGAAACCCGTTTTGGAATCGTCTGCAAAGAAATCGGTGACATCGGCAAGCTCAATCGGAATGCGGAGGTCCGGTTTGTCGGATCCATATTTCGCCATGGCCTCGGCATATGGAATGCGAGGAAACGGTTCTGACGGCATGGTGCGGACTTTGTCGTCCCAATCGACGAACTCTTCGAAGACACCTCGCATGACAGGTTCGATGGCCTGGAAGACATCTTCCTGGGTTACAAAGCTCATCTCGACATCGAGCTGGTAAAACTCGCCGGGGCTGCGGTCGGCGCGGGCATCCTCGTCGCGAAAACACGGGGCGATCTGGAAATAGCGGTCAAACCCCGACACCATAATCAGCTGCTTGAATTGCTGCGGTGCCTGCGGCAGGGCGTAGAATTCCCCATGGTGAATACGAGACGGCACGAGAAAATCGCGTGCCCCTTCAGGACTTGAGGCTGTCAGGATCGGCGTTTGGAACTCGGTAAATCCTTGCTCCACCATGCGGCGGCGGATCGAGGCGATCACATCGGAGCGCAGCGCGATGTTCTTGTGTAGCGTCTCACGGCGGAGATCGAGATAGCGGTGAGTTAAGCGGATATCCTCCGGATAATCCGGCTCGCCGAAGACTGGGAGCGGCAATTCGGCGGCCTCGGACTGGATGGAGGCTTCCTTCACTCGGACCTCGATATGACCTGTATCAAGGTTTTCGTTCACGAGCTCATCATCCCGGGCAACCACCTCTCCTTCGATCGTGATGACGCTTTCGGCGCGCAAACGCTCTACGACGCCAAATGCTGGGAAGTCGGGGTCGAAAACGCATTGGGTCAGGCCATAATGGTCGCGTAAATCTATGAACATGACCCCGCCATGGTCTCGGCGGCGATGAAGCCAGCCAGACAGCCTGACGGTCTGACCAACATCGGTCTTGCGGAGGGCTCCGCAGGTATGGGTCCGGTAAGCGTGCATGGATTTCGGTGTCCTTCTGGCGGCACTGCAATTCGTGGCGGGCAAACGCGCAGCGCTTCTAGCCTTTGTCAAGACGATCGGCTACCCGTCTGCGAATGTCGGATGCAGTTCTTACCCCCATCACCGACCAAGATGACCTCGAAGCCTTCTGCCAAGCGCTCTCGGAACACGATTTCATCTGTGTCGATACAGAATTTCATAGGGAAACCACCTACTGGCCACAGCTTTGCCTGATCCAGGCGGCTGCACCGGGTGTTGAGGCTTTGATCGATCCACTTGATGACAATCTTGATATTGGTCCTTTCCTCCAGTTGATCGCGGAAGAATCACGCATCAAGGTGTTTCATGCGGCGCGACAAGACCTTGAAATCTTCAATCGGCTTATCGGGTATCCGCCGGGCCCCATATTCGACACGCAGATTGCGGCGATGGCCCTGGGGCTGGGTGATTCGATTTCCTACGACAATCTGATCCAAAGAATGCTCAGGGTCTCAATCGATAAATCGAGCCAATTCACCGATTGGACACGCCGTCCATTGAGTGAAAAACAACTCAATTACGCGATGGGTGATGTCACCTATTTGCGAGACGCCTATTTGAAGATGCGCACCCAGCTGGAAAAGCTCGGGCGGATGGATTGGGTGCTTGAGGAAATGGCAGTCCTGGAGGACGCGAACCTCTACGATACGTCCCCGGAAAATGCCTGGCAGCGGTTGAAAATTCGAAAACCCAAAAAGGACTACGCAGCGATTCTCGCCGCCGTGGCGTCCTGGAGAGAAGCTCGGGCTCAAGAGCTCGACCGGCCCCGCAGGCGTATTTTGAAAGATGACGCCATTTACGAAATTGCGGAGCAGAAGCCGACATCAACGGGCGCGTTTGATCGTCTGAGAGCTGTTCCGAAGGGGTTTGCGAATTCGCGCCACGCCGACGGATTATTGGAGGTCGTGAAGTTGGCCCTTGAGGATCCGGATGCCTATTCTCCTGCTCTGCCCAAACGCCAGCAGAATGCGCAAGTGCCACCTGGCGCGCCCGAAATGCTGAAAGTTCTTTTGAAGCATGTCAGCGACGAGGCCCAAGTTGTGCCTCGGCTGATCGCGAATGCCGCCGATATCGAACGGATCGCACGCGGTGAAGAGGATAATATTGCCGCTTTTCGAGGTTGGCGAGACAACGTGTTCGGAGAGCGCGCGAGAGCCTTATTGTCAGGCAAGCTCGCCCTCTCCTTTGAGGACGGGCAAATTCGATTGTTTGAGACTAGCGCCAATCGGTAACGCTGTGTTCCAATTCCAGCAGATTGGCCGCAACGGTCAGTCGACGTTCTACGGCATTTGACACCATAGCACGGTGCGTTGGCGCGATCTTCAAAACAAGCGTGCCGCCGGATATCTCCAACTTGCAGGTCTTCAGAATGTCGGCCGAACGGCCAGAATAGACAGCTCCAAGACGCATGATCGCGCCGAGCTGTCGGGCTAGCTTTACATAAGGCTTGTCGAGCAGAGGCTGTAGTGATTTTCGGACTTCAAATCCACGAGCATAGCGTGCCCCTGTGGCGTAGGCCACGAATGCTCTTTCCAGGTGGGTGATATTCGCGAACGGCCCCCGCAAAGCATGCTGATAGGCCATCTCCGCGCGATGGTCTGGATGAAACCTTGCGCCTGAGTCGGCAAACAGACATGCAGCCGCTAGAATGCGCATGTCTACGAGGCGTGATCCAAACAGATCAACGGGCGGCCGAATGGCGGGAAGCAGCCACTCATATAGCGCTTCGGCGAACGCTCTCTGCATAGGATCCAAGTTTAGATATAGAGCAATCGCGTCCAGCAAATGGTCGCGCCCATGGGCAACGCGACCAAGCGCATCGAATATTATGCCTTCTCGCAGACCGTGGGACGACACAATGACTTCTTCGAACGCACCAATCCGGAACGTCTCGTCAAGTGCGAGACCCGCATAGGGCAAAACTGCGAGCCGGCGTTGGCTCGCTTTTGACAATCGCTGTCGGCTGACGGGGTCGTTTGACTGAGACGCTTCAAGGATCAAAGCGATCGCCCGGGCATCCAAGCGATATGCATGTAATTGCTGGAGGGGATAGTCGGTCAGATCCATGTGGAGTTTGGCAAGCGCTCGCCATGCGCCGCCGACAAGATAAAGCCTGCCGCCCCGACAATTGAGCAGACTGGAGGCTTCCAAAACTGCCGCAATCTGCTGGCGCAATTTCCTCTGCGACTGGACGTCCCGCAACATTGCCAGCGGGCCGAGGAGATGGGACTCGCCGCTAACAACCTCGCCGCCCCTCACCTCAGCAAATTCAAGGCTGGAGCCCCCCAGATCACCGACAAGGCCATCGGCACCATATAGGCTCTCGGCGACGCCTATCGCCGACAGGCGGGCCTCTTCGTCCCCTGAAAGCACTCTGATTGGTCGACCAAGTGCCGCTTCAGCATCCTTCAAGAACGCCGGACCATCGCCGGCGGTGCGCACGGCGGCCGTCCCCACAGCTTTGATAGTGTCGACGGACAGGCCTTTCAGAATAGCGCCAAAGCGCCGAAGGGCCCGCAATGCATTGTCCCGACCCTCAGCGGACAAACGACCAGTCTCTGAGAGTCCGGTCCCAAGGCCTGCCATCACACGCTCATTATAGTGGGGTAGAAAGGCCCTGCCCGAAACACTGTAGATCACCAGACGCACGGAATTCGATCCAATGTCGATCACAGCGATTTGCGACTTTGTCACGGGCGGCCGCGTCATTTGACTCTCGGCTTGCCGGGCCTCAATCGTGGGGGCTCGCTGAGTTCAAGGGCGCTGCCCCGGCCGGAAAGACTCGGATGTTCCATAAAGTACTGGTGGGCGGAGAATGCATTTTCCGACGGGCCGGGACTTACGCGGTGATAAGTGCCTTGGCTATCGAGGAGCCATGTCTGCTCATTATCGTTCAAATTCGCCACCATGATCTGGTTGAGGATCTGGCGGTGAACGGTTGGGGTCTTGATCGGGATCATTGCCTCGACCCGGCGCTTCAAGTTGCGCGGCATGAGATCGGCGGAACTTATGAAAACCTTGGCGCGGGTAGATGGAAGATTGTTGCCATTGGCGAAGACCATAATGCGTGAATGTTCAAGAAAGCGGCCCACAATGCTGCGCACCTCGATCGTGTCCGAGAGCCCCTTTATCCCGGGACGTAAGCAACAGATACCACGGATGATGAGCCGGATTGGCACACCGGCTTGGCTGGCTCTGTAGAGCGCATCAATCTGTTCGCCGTCGACGAGCGAGTTCATCTTCGCCCAAATCCCGGATGGTTTTCCAGCCTTTGCGTTCTTTGCTTCATTCTCGATCATATCGATTAAAGACGGTGCAAGCGTTACCGGTGACATGGCGATCTTTTCCATGCCCGGATCTCGGTCCGGCGGTTCGCGGAAAGCCGTTACATAGTTGAATAACCGACCTGCATCGCGCCCCAGAGCGGGGTCGGCTGTAAACAGGGAAAGATCTGTATAGATACGAGCCGTGATCGGATGATAATTTCCGGTGCCGAAGTGCGCATATGACCGAAGGCCATCCTCTTCGTTGCGAATGACAAGACTGACCTTTGCGTGGGTTTTGTAGTCGATAAATCCATACACCACTTGGACGCCGGCACGCTCCAGATCCCGCGCCAAGCGCAGATTGGTTTCCTCATCGAATCTTGCCTTGATTTCGACGAGCGCCGTTACGGCCTTTCCAGCCTCTGCAGCCTCGATCAATGCGTTGACGATAGGTGAGTTCACCACTGTTCGATAAAGCGTCTGCTTTATGGCCACGACATCCGGGTCTTCAGCAGCCTGGCGCAGAAATTCGGCAACCACATCGAAGGATTCATAGGGATGGTGGACGATAATGTCTTTCTTACGGATCGCCGAGAAACAGTTGCCGCCATGCTCGCGAATGCGTTCCGGATATCGAGGCTCGTAGACAGGGAACTGAAGATCGCGGCGCTCTGATGTGATCAACTCATCGAGTTGAGCAAGACCGATCATGCCGTCAATGCTCACCACATCATTAGGTTCAGCTTCGATCTCTCTCAGTATGAAGTCTCTTAAATGGTCGGGCGCATCGTCATTAATCTGAATGCGTACTATCCGTCCACGCCGACGTTGCCTAAGTAAAATCTCAAATTCTCGAATGAGGTCTTCTGCTTCATCGTCGATTTCGATGTCTGAATCTCTCAGGATGCGGAAGAGGCACCGGCCAACTTCCTTGAAGCCTGGATAAAGCCGGTCAAGAAACAGCGGAATGACGCGCTCAAGGGCGATGTATCGGATCACACCCGGGCTCTTATCCGGTAGTTTGATAAATCTCTTGGCATGAAACGGCAGTGAAATCAGCGCTGTTTCCGTCTCATTATCAGTTCGCGATTTCAACGCGAGGGCCAATGCAAAGCCTTTGTTCGGCAGGAAAGGAAAGGGTTGAGCAGGATCGACGGCCCATGGTGTTAAGATCGGGAGTATCGACTCATCAAATGTCTTCTCAAGCCACCCAAGATCGGCCTTGCGCAATTTATCCGGTTTGATGATCTTGATGCCCGCATCGGATAATCCACTGCGTATCTCTTTTAGACGGACCTGCTGCTCCCTCATCAAGGTTTCGGCGAGGCTCTCTATTTCGCTGATCTGCTCCTCTGGCGACAAGCCATCCTGGCTTCTGGTTTTGATGCCGGCGCGCTTCTGCTCACGCAGACCCGCATAGCGGACCATGTAAAACTCATCGAGATTGCTCGCGGAGATCGACAAGAATCTCAATCGCTCTAGGACTGGATGGTCCGTGTTCGCCGCTTCCTCCAAGACGCGCGCATTGAAATTCAACCAGGACAGTTCACGATTGATGAATCGCTCGGGTGACTCAGCGAGCGTAGCCTTATCTGTCATGGGTATCCCCGCCCCTAGGTCTGGTCGAACAATTTGCGCGTGTCGGCCCCCTCTTCAAGCACACTCCTTGCCAAATGAACACTGGGCGGTCGGCCTGATACAGCGACCGCCTGATCCAGCCGCCGAACATAGTCTTCAATGGCCACATATGACTTCTCAATACGGATCATAATGTAGCGCGCATCCTCGGGTTTAAGCCGTATAAATCGTTTGCGACACGCCGCATCAAGGCGTTGCAGAACCATGTCGTCATCTGGCGGACCGATCTCCAGCGCGGTCATATTGGCAAGGCGCGAGAGCAGATCAGGTGATGAACAGGCCCAGTTTGCGGGATGGCTTCGGGCGGTCAAAAGCAACCGGGTGCTATTTTCAGTGGCGAAATTGATAGCCGTCAGCAAATTGGCTTCATTTTTTACGGCATCTGCCAGATCAATCGCGCCGTTGTGCGCCGCGAAGGCGCGAATGATATTTGCGTCTGCTTGATCTAGCGCCAGATGGTCCACAACCTTTGCGTCGGCCTCTTCTGCCCAGATGTGGGCAATTAGGCCTAGGCCGCACATGGGTGGACCGAAAACGCAAAGGAGGTTTGAGGGCCAGTCCTGCCAGGCGAAGGCCGCTGAAACAGCCGCTTCGTTCGCCGCCGTCACAACAAGATCTGTTCGGTCTGGGGGCCTTTCTGGGAAATCCAAACGCAGCTGTTTTGGCTCGTCCATAAGGGGGTGGCCTTCATATCGGGCAGAGCCGCATTCCATGCACCGCTCCAGAACCGGTTCTCTGAGCGCTATTCTACATAGCGCACTGATGTAACGGCAGACGTCATAATCCACCCTTCGACATCAGGATCTAGGTCAACACCGCGCTGTCTCAAATCAATTTGCAAGCGCTCCAAGTCACCGGCGAAAGCAAATTTCACAACAGCACCATCAGATGAGATGGCCTTAATCTGAAAATCCGACACAAGCGGAGAGCGCGCGAGCGCGCTTCTAAGGCTGTTCCATTCAGGAAGTGAGGTATAGAGAACTGTCGCCTCCGACAGGGTTCGCGCGCCCGAACGAACAATCGACTGTCGTTTCCAGGTCTCGTCCAGGAGTGCTGATGCCTCAGATACAGCCGCGTCCATCGTCGCAACCCTGCGCGTGGTACCGATCGGCACCGTGCCGCTGGCCGTAACGACAAAGATAGAGGCAGCATAAGCTCCTTCGGCTCCGCTCAATTCAGCAACAATGCCTCGCCGGGTTCGCGCACTGCCGACTTCACCCTGAATGTCTTCCCAGGTCGCGCTGCGAGAGTATGGCAGAGTGGCGGTCACCCATGGTGCCAATGCTCCGTCGTTGCGTTCTCCCCAGGCAAGTTGCCAATTTCCAATCAAGCGATCCCGGGCGACGGGTACAAGGAGGCCCGTCGGAGCCTGGGTATCGATGAACGGCACATTGAGCTCGCGAAGATATGTTCGAACCGAGTTCGGGTTCAGTACTGCCGATAGTGTCGCGATGTAGCGCCCACCCCCGCGTGTCTCTTCCTGCACATCGACCGCCGCCGTTAAACGATCAGCAAGCTCTTGACTGACTTGAATACCACCTTTTTCGAGCCGATCATCGGCCAGCGTAATCCGATCGATCATCCGGCGTGCGCCCTGCAACCGAGCAAAGGCAAACGCATTCTGCTGTGCCTCAATGACATTAGATGCGCTCTCGTCGACAGCGATATCTGTCACGGTGTAGAGGCTGCGTGTGTCGGACGATGCAGTCGCTGTTGACAGTATACCCGCGAATAACAGCAGAAGAAAACTTCGAATCATTGGTATCTCTCCAATCCACTGGCGCGTTTTAGCAGGCTGTTTCAAAGGCCGAAACCACCTGACTGACTAGCCTGTCGAGTGATCCACATGTAAACGGCGTGACGATGACAATTTCTAATCATAAGCCGCTAACCTACCGTGACGCTGGTGTCGACATTGAGGCGGGCGACGCCTTTGTCGACGCGATAAAGCCCCTAGCAGCCGCGACTGGGCGCAAAGGGGTCATGGGGAGTATTGGCGGCTTCGCTGGCCTATTTGATCTCAAAGCTGATGGCTGGCGGGATCCCATACTGGTGTCTGGTACCGACGGGGTCGGCACCAAGCTGATGCTCGCTTTTGAGACCGGAAAGCACGATACGATCGGCATAGATCTTGTCGCCATGTGTGCGAATGATGTCCTCGCTCAAGGCGCTGAGCCCCTATTATTCCTGGATTATTTTGCCACTGGCAGGCTTGAGCCTGGTGTTGCAGAGGCAGTGATCGCCGGTATTGCGAACGGTTGCCGCGAGGCGGGATGCGCACTGCTAGGTGGGGAGACGGCAGAGATGCCAGGAATGTATCCCGAAGGGCATTACGACCTTGCGGGTTTTGTTGTTGGGGCCGTTGAACGAGACAGGATCCTGCCGAACCATTCGATCATGCGGGCCGGCGATCAATTGATCGGGCTGCCGTCATCCGGACCGCACTCAAACGGGTATTCGCTCATCAGAGCCTGCGTTGATCGCTCCTGTCTCACCTGGACCGATGCGGCTCCATTTGCCTCCGATATCTCCCTCGGTGAGGCTTTGCTCACCCCGACTCGGCTGTACGCCAAGTCCTGCCTACCTCTCATCGAAGCCGGCCTGGCGACGGGGCTCGCCCATGTCACGGGCGGTGGCCTGATAGAGAATCCCCCCCGCATGTGTCCAGATCATCTGGTGCCGGACATTGATTATTCGACATGGCAGGCCCCCGCCGTATTCGATTGGATCCAAGAAACAGGCGGTGTCGAAACACTGGAAATGCGGCGGACCTTCAATATGGGCATCGGCATGATTGTGTCCGTGCCATCAGACAAGGCCGATGAGGCGCTTGCGCTTCTGAGAGAGCTTGGCGAGACCGCTGTCATTATTGGTGAGCTCGCTGAAGCGTGAAGAAATACCGCCTGGCGATACTCATTTCGGGACGCGGCTCCAATATGGAAGCTATTCTGAAAGCGGCAAGCGCCGATGACTACCCGGCTGAACCCATATTGGTGCTGTCAAACCGCCCCAGTGCCGCTGGGCTTGAAATCGCGCAAACACATGGCGTTCATACAAGCATAATAGACCACAAACCTTATGGCGAAGATCGGAAGGCGTTTGAGCGGGCCGTGAATGCGGTCCTTCGAGAGCATGAGATCGAGATCATTGCGCTCGCGGGCTTCATGCGCATCCTTACGCCCTGGTTTGTTGGTCAATGGGCCGGACGAATGGTGAATATCCACCCCTCTCTTCTGCCGAAATATCCGGGTCTGAATACGCATGCCAGGGCGTTGGCGGCGGGAGATGCCGAACATGGCTGCAGCGTGCATTGGGTGATCGCGGGCGTGGACGCCGGTGAGGTCATTGATCAGGCACGTCTGAAAATCGAGACCCATGATACAGCGGAGAGCCTTGCGGACCGGATGCTCGGTCTGGAGCATGCTCTTTACCCTAGAGCGCTCGCTGCGGCGTGTCGGTATTTGGACGACGTCTAATCGCTAGGCTGCGCTCAGATCCAGATCACGAAATGCGGATAGAAAAGACAAGAGCATCATCTTCATCCTTGGTGCGTCATCCATCGCTGCCCCACGGGATAAAGCGTCAGCCAGCATGTTCAGATCGACAAATTGCCGCTTCTGCAATGGTGTTAACCCGTCAAAGCTGCAGCACGCCATGCGCCAAGAGCCGAAGAGCCGCTCATCAGCAGGTTCGTCCAGCAGAGTGATTTGGCCGCTGTGCCGAGGATCATTTGAGATACGATCGAAGCAAGATCTAACGGCGGTCTCTGAGCCTTCTAGGACCTGGAAAAAACAGCCCTCGTGGTAAATCAGCATCCCTGTCACGCCATCGCGTGCATTGTTCTGCCTGGCATTGACCAACACGTCTTCCAGTTCAGATGGGCCAAAAAGCCAATTGGCCGTGCTGATATATACCAGTCGCTGCATCAACCGCGCCCGTCCTCCGTGTTCTTTAGAACGGAGAAACCTAACTTATCACGGCTAAGATATGATTTACGCGATATCGCAGATTCTTACGGTCAACGACCGGTCAGCCGACAATATCTGCTTCGGAAAAGAACTGCGCAATTTCGATCGCAGCGTTCTCCTCACTATCAGATCCGTGAGCGGAGTTCTCACCTATGGACTTGGCGTAGAGCTTTCGGATCGTTCCGTCAGCTGCTTCGTCCGGGTTGGTCGCGCCCATGACCTCACGGTAGCGCGCTACAGCGTTCTCACCTTCAAGAACCTGCACGACAACAGGTGCTGATGTCATGAAATCAACGAGTTCACCAAAGAAGGGCCGCTCTTTGTGGATGTCGTAGAATCGTTCCGCTTGCGCACGCGTCATGTGCACGCGGCGTTGGGCAACAATGCGCAATCCGCCGTCTTCGATGACCTTATTTACCGCTCCGGTAAGGTTACGCTCTGTGGCGTCGGGCTTGATGATAGAAAAAGTGCGCTGCGTGGCCATTTGTTCGTGTCCTGTCATTTGCCGGGGATAGGCTGTCGCGCGGCCTATAGCGAGGTGTTGTCAAAGGAGCAACCGTGAAGTTACTTCCCGGCTTCTTTCCAGCCGCCTCGACCAGTCTGCTGAAAATAGCGAACAGTCTGACCCGCTTCCTTGGCCGTTCTGAATTGCTGGCGCGCCAGGTTTCGGGTGGCCGCGTCCCCGCCATCGAACATCACCATGCAGCGCTCAAACGGGGCGTCGGTCGGCAGGTCTACCCCATCCATCAACAAACAAGCCGCCGCGTCATTTAGATTGTTGATCGTGTCTGAGATCAGGACCGGCTGGTCTGCCGGCTCCAGTCCTTCAGCTTCGACACGTCCGTGGGGTAGAAAACTGCCGTCGGCATAGGTCCATAGAGCCTCATCGAGGGCCGCCCGGCGTTCAGGTCGCCCACTAATGGCGAGCACGCGCCAGCCACGCTCAAGGCATTTCTCGAGAAGAGGTCCCACAGCCTGCTCGAGCGTCGTGCGCTCAAGATGGTAGAACCACCATTCCGGACCACTGGCATCAGCCAACACTATCCCTCATAATTATCGGCGATCCAGCGGCTAAGAAGGCGTGGGCCAAACCCGGATGCCCAGCTCGGATCGGTCGCCTGTTTCTCGCCGTTCACCCAAGCCACACCGGCGATGTCGAGATGGGTCCACGGCATATCATCTTCGACAAAGCGCTTGAGAAATTGCGCTGCTGTGATGGAGCCCGCCAGGCGTCCGCCAATATTGCGCATGTCAGCAAACTTCGATTTCAACATACGGTCGTATTCTGGTCCCATGGGAAGCCGCCAAACCCGCTCACCGGAGGCCTGACCTGCGGCATTAAGCTGTTCTGCCATATCATCATTGGACGAAAATAGACCGGCATAAGTATGACCAAGGGAAATCAGTATAGCGCCCGTAAGCGTCGCGAGATCGACGATGCATTGGGGTTTCTCGTGCTCCTGCGCATACCAAAGAACATCAGCAAGAACGAGGCGACCTTCGGCGTCGGTATTTTGCACTTCAATCGTCTGACCCGATGCGGAATGTAAAATGTCGCCAGGGCGGATGGCATCGCCGTCTGGCATGTTCTCGACCAAGCCAACCAGGCCAACTACGTTCGCTTTGGCCTTACGCGTCGCAAGGGCTTTCATGGTGCCAGCGACCGCCGCTGCGCCGCCCATATCACCGCGCATATCCTCCATGCCAGCTCCTGGCTTCAAAGAAATGCCGCCAGTGTCAAAACACACACCCTTTCCCACCAGAGCCACGGGCTTGTCGCTGGCTTTGCCGCCTTTCCAGCGCATGATGCCGAGTTTCGACTCCTTCACCGAGCCTTGCCCGACACCGAGAAGAGACCCCATACCTAGCTTCTTCATTTCTTTTTCACCGAGAATTTCGACTTCAACGCCAAGGTCTTCGAGGGCCTTCAACTCATCGGCAAATGTTTCTGGATACAGATGGCTCGGCGGAGCGTTCACCAGGTCACGGGCGAAATAGGTGCCATCCACTTCGGCGCTGAGTGGCTTGAATGCAGATCTTGCATCCTTGGCATCTTTGGTCACGAGGGTCAGGCCGGTAAGGCTGGGCTTGGCATCATCAGAGAGTTTGGTGAAGAATTCGTCATATCGGTACGCTGCCAAACGGGCACCCGCGGCTGCATTAGCTGCTCCATCAGGATCATCGATGTGTAATGCAAGCGTTTTGAATCCTCCCATGGACTGGCTTTTGACAAGCTCTGCCCCCAGGCGTTGATAGGCGAGAGCCTCCCGGGATGCGTCGGGCCCACCACCCACAAGAATACAGCGCTTTGCCGAAGCGTCGGGCGGTAGGACGACGGACACTTGTTGACCGGCTTTGCCTGAGAAGCGTCCACCCTTGAGCGCTTGTCCTAAAAGCCCGCCCGACTCTTCGTCGAGCCGCTCAGCTGCGCTCGGAAGGTCGCCATCATCATCGACAATAAATGCAGCGATGTCTGCCGATGCGGTATCTGCGAACTTTATCTTCATGTGTTAACTCCAGTTTTCGGCAAACTAGCGTTGTCTTTGCTTTGCGCAACTCGCAATCAGCCGCTAGGGGAAATTGAACGAGCCGCAGCGTGCGACAGGATATTCATGACACAGCTCCAACGATACATTTTCGTTGATAGTCTACGGGCCCTGATGATCATTATGTCGGGTTTGATCATAATGGCCTTGTTGACACAGGGCCTAAGCCAAAGCGATTTGATTCTGGAAAGTGGCCAGTCGGCTGCCATCTATCTCAAAGTCGTTTTTCTCGGCTCCCCGAAGATCTTTAGCCTGCTGGTTCCCCTCGCGCTCTTCGTTGCGTGCGTTTGGTCCCTCAACAGAATCCATAAGGATTCAGAGCTTGTCGTTGCCCAGGCCTCCGGAATGACAACTTGGCAGGTCGCATCGCCGGTTCTGCGTCTCGCAGCAGCCGTCGCCATTGTCCATTTGGTTGTTAATCTCTGGGTACAACCGGCCAGTCAGCGCGAGATGCGAGAAACACTGCATGATGCAAAGGTCGATCTGGCGTCTACGCTGATACGTCCAGGACAGTTCACAACCGCAGGGCCCCATCTCACCTTTTATGCCAGAGACAATCTCGGGGGCGTGTTGACGGGTCTGTTGATCTCCGACCAGGGGGCAGAACCTGCCGATTATCTCGCCACGATCGGGCGCATATCGAAAATAGATGAGCAGCCCGTACTGATCATGGAGGATGGGGAGGTTCATCAGATTGAAGACGATGGCAGTCTCTCGATCCTCAATTTTGAACGATATGTGTTTGATCTCGCTCCCTTTGTGCAGGAAGAGTCTGAAATCTACTTCAAAGCGTCCGATCGCTACTTGCACGAATTGTTCAATATCGATGCGTCCGACCATTATGAAGCCGCCAATGACAAGCGCTTTCTCGCGGAAGCCCATTATCGCTTGTCAGCGCCCTTGCTGAGTGCCGTCATGGCCATTCTCGCGCTATCAGCGGTTGTTGGGGGAGACTACCGCCAGTCTGGCTATCTGAGACGGATTGGCGTCATTGGGATAGGCTCACTCGGAATATTGTTCTTGCACCTTACGGCGCATTCCTTGGCGGTGGAGAACAAAATCGGAAATGCGATCCTCTGGGTGCTGCCGATTGGTTTGCTCGTATACCTGTTCCGCGCGCACTTCTCATCCGGTTGGCAAACCTTCCGGGTCACGGAGCATATGACGGCATGATCGGTTTTGGACGTATCGAGCGTTATATTTTCAGCGAGTGCGCGCGGACTCTACTCGTTGTTGTTTTCATCATAATGTCAGCTGTCGTCGTCGTCGATTTGGTCGAACAATTGCGCACAGTGGGCACGCGCGTCGATCTTGGGCTGTTGAACGCCCTTTATCTGTCTAGTCTGAAGCTGCCCGAACTGATCGAACAAACCCTGCCATTTGCGATCATGGTTGCGATCATGTTGACCTTCCGGCGTCTTAGCCGCAGCGCTGAACTGCCGGTCATTCGGGCAAGCGGTGTGTCCGCCTGGCGATTTCTTTGTCCGCCGGCCATTCTTGCGCTGATCATCGGCATTTCCGCAACGACTATTCTGTCCCCCCTTGGTGCGCGGGCAAAAGATGCCTTTGAAGCCCAACGCGCCGAGCTACTGAACCGACAAAACCCCAACCTCACTGTCTTTGAAACGGGGATCTGGCTGCGTCTGGGAGATGAAACCACTGAAACTGTGATTCAAGCGGCAGAAGTCGATAATACAGGTACGTCCTTCAAAACGGTGAAATTCATTGAGCAAGAGCGCGATGGCGGGATAGAAGCTCAGCCCATGGTGTTTCGCCGCCGGATTGACGCTGAGCAGGCGCGACTGCGAAACGGGTTTTGGCAACTCGAAAACCTTGTCGAGAACATTCCCGGACAAGCCCCGCGGCACTTTGATACCCTCGCCCTGCCGACCAGCCTGGCGCAGGACGCGCTGATTGACCGATTCGCATCTCCCCAGACGATCGGCTTCTGGGCGCTCCCCAGACATATCGAGTATACCCAGCAAGCCGGCCTTAACACATCGCGGTATCTCGTTCGCTGGCATTCCTTGCTGGCCGCTCCGGCTTTATTTGTCGCCATGGCTCTGATCGGGGCATTGGCATGTTTGCGGCTCGCACGACTTGGTGGAACAGCACCGCTTGCTGCAGTCGCGACGCTTGGTGCGCTTGGATTATTCATCGCCAATAGGATTGCTTCCGGGCTCGGAACCATTGGTCTGGCACCGCCGATCATTGTTGCATGGACACCGCCGCTCTTTGCGATTTTCGCGTGTCTGGCAATCGTCGCCTACAAAGAGGACGGCTGATCACTTGCTTGACACGGCAGAAACGAAACACCAATTCTCCGCCGGCGAAAGGTCCTCCCTATGAAAGTTGTCGTCGTCGAATCGCCAGCCAAGGCCAAAACGATCAACAAATATCTTGGCTCCGATTACAAAGTTCTCGCGTCGTATGGGCACATTAGAGATCTGCCATCCAAGGATGGGTCTGTGGATCCCGAGAATGACTTTGCCATGATCTGGCAGGCCGATTCAAAGTCCACCGCGCGTATTCGAGAGATTGCTGATGCCGTCAAAGGTGCGGAGAAACTGGTGCTCGCGACCGACCCCGACCGCGAGGGGGAAGCCATATCCTGGCATTTGCTAGAAGCTCTGAAGAACCGCCGTGTTTTGAAAGATGTTGATATCGAGCGGGTGGTGTTTAACGCCATCACAAAGACCGCCGTTACCCAAGCCATGGCGTCTCCGCGCGACATAGATACTGAACTCGTGGACGCCTATCTCGCCCGCCGTGCGCTCGATTATCTTGTTGGCTTTAACTTGTCTCCAGTCCTGTGGCGGAAACTGCCGGGATCGCGATCGGCTGGCCGCGTCCAATCTGTGGCTTTGCGTATCATCTGCCAAAGAGAGCTCGAGATCGAGACGTTCAAGCCGGAAGAATATTGGACGATCAAGGCGAAGCTCAGGGCGCAGGACGGATCAGACTTCGAGACGCGTCTTTATGCTCTGGATGGAAAGACGCTCAAGAAGTTTGACCTCCCGAACGAGGCTGCGGCCAGCGCAGCGCTCGCCGCTGTGAAAACCGGAGGCTACACGGTGGCCAGCGTTGAGGCCAAGCCCGTGAAGCGACGGCCACCCCCGCCCTTCATTACATCGACCTTGCAGCAGGAAGCCTCTCGCAAGCTTGGTTTCATGGCGAAGCGAACCATGCAGGCCGCGCAGAAACTGTATGAGGCCGGGCGCATCACCTATATGCGGACAGACGGTGTCAACATGGCGGAAGAGGCTTATGCCTCAGCCAGATCGGCGATCCACTCGCTCTATGGGGCGCAATATCTGCCGGAAAAAACCCGCCGATATTCGTCAAAAGCAAAGAATGCTCAGGAAGCGCATGAAGCGATCCGCCCGACAGATTTCTCGCTGCATCCTGACAATTATCATGAAAGCGATGCAGACCTTAAGAAGCTCTACACGCTTGTCTGGCGACGAGCGGTCGCTTCTCAGATGGAAGACGCTCAGCTGGAACGAACGACTGTCGATCTTGTGTCTGGTGATCGGCGCGCAACATTGCGAGCGACAGGTCAGGTCGTCACTTTCGACGGCTTCTTCCGTCTTTACACCGAAGGCCGAGATGATTCAGATGATGAAAACGAAGAGGCACGCCTGCCGAAACTCGCCGAAGGTCAGCACAGTGATTTGATTGAGGCAGCAAGCACGCAGCACTTTACCGAACCGCCGCCGCGCTACTCGGAAGCGTCTCTGGTTAAGCGCCTCGAAGAACTGGGCATTGGCCGACCGTCAACCTACGCGTCCACACTGTCAACGCTCGAAGACCGCGGATATGTGCGCATCGACAAGAAAAGGCTGATTCCGGAAGATAAGGGCCGACTGGTCACGGCCTTTCTCGAAAACTTCTTCGCCCGATATGTCGAATACGATTTCACGGCCGATCTGGAAGAAAAGCTCGATATTATTTCCGATGGAAAACTCGATTGGAAAGCGTTCCTCCGGGAGTTTTGGACCCGTTTTGAATCCCATGTTGGCGAGACGAAAGATCTTCGTGTCAGCGAAGTCTTGGATGCGCTCAACGAAACACTCGGTCCATATGTTTTCCCTGCTGTCGATAGTGAGGGAAACGTCAAAGAGAACCCGCGCCAATGTCCTCTCTGCAACATAGGTGAGTTGTCACTAAAGCTGGGGCGCGGCGGCGCGTTCGTGGGATGCGGACGGTATCCGGACTGCAAGTTCACCCGATCTTTCTCTGTCGTCGGCGACGAGGACAGTGTCATCAATCCAGATGGCGAGGAGCTTGGCCTTCATCCCGATGCAGGTGTCCCCATGCTGCTAAAGTCTGGCCGGTTTGGACCCTATGTGGAAATGACGGAAGAAGGCGAGGAAAAGCCAAAACGGTCCTCAATTCCGAAGGGCGTCGACCCAAAGTCCGTTGGTGCTGAGCTTGCAGCGAAGCTCCTCTCTCTGCCTCGCACGGTCGGCGCTCACCCAGAGGATGGCGACCCCATCGTCGCCAATCTGGGTCGCTATGGTCCCTATGTTCAGCATCAGAAGACTTATGCAAATCTGAGCGATTTCAACGACCTTTTCGACGTCGGACTAAACCGCGCGGTGACTCTTATCGCTGAGAAACGAGCAAACCCGAGAGGCCGCGGCGCGTCGTCAGCAAAAGTTCTGAAGGATCTCGGCGAGCATCCGAGCGAGGGCGGGCCTGTCCAAGTGCTCGAAGGGCGTTATGGGCCTTATGTGAAGCATGGAAAAATCAATGCGACGCTGCCGAAAGAATGGGATCCGGCTGACGTCAATGTCGACCAAGCCCTGGAACTCATAGCGGAAAAGGCGGCGAAAAAAGGTAAGAAGAAAACAACCGCCAAGAAAAAGAAGGCACCCGCGAAGAAGAAGGCCGCCGCAAAAGACTAATCACAGCATTGGGGGGAGTCGTATCTTTGCGCGCCGTCGTGATCTTTACTTTTTGGCTTTACCAGGCGTTTGCCGTGGCAAACGCTCAAAATGCTGCGGGCGTTTTTGGACCGGAAGTGGTCCCGGGATCGAAAGCTGCGGAGGTTCGCGTCGCCTTCGCGCCATCGAGTAATGGCCGACCAGACCGGATCGCCTCTCGCTTCCATTACCAGCAGACAGTGACCGACAATATCCGTTTGCGCGGTGTTATTCAGGGAGCCGACACGGATACATCGGATTTTGACTTCGACCTCGTTCAATTCGAGGCGCAATGGCAGTTCCGAGAAGACGACATTCACGGCTGGGACTCAGCGATCAGATTTGATGTACAGATCGCAGAGGGCCGCGCGGAGACACTCGCTCTAAATTGGACGAGCGATTTTCCATTGACGGAGAAATGGTCTGTTCGCGGTCACGCTCAGGGGGCTGTCCAGGTTGGTAGTGGGCGCACAGATGGCCTGTTCCTGCAGACCCGATACAGCGTCAGCTACAAGACCGACCCAGGATACAAATTGCAGGTCCAGGTGTTCAATTTCTGGGGTACGACATCTGATTTTCAGGATATTGACGATCAGGTGCATTCGATTGGCCCGGCGATATCTGGCCCTATCGGTGACAAATGGAGTTTTGAGGCAAGTACACTTCTGGGCCTGACAGGGGCAACGTCTGACATCGATTTGCGCCTGTTCCTGACCCGGCATTTCTAGGCTTTAAAGCGGCGACCACACTCGCTAGAAGCGCAGAATGACGATCAAAATCCGACCGGCAACACTGGACGAGCTACCGACGCTCAAAGCCTTTGAACAGGGCATCATAGAGGCTGAACGCCCGATGGACGCCACGCTGAAGCCAGACCCAATCAGCTATTATGACCTTGGCGCGCTGATTGAGTCGCAAGATGCGGAAGTGCTGGTCGCTGACCTTGATGGCGAGCTGGTGGCTTCGGGTTATGCCAAGAAGAAGCGCTCCCTCGATTATGTCCGCCCGGCCTATCACGCCTTTATCGGCTTTCTCTATGTCGCCCAGGAGCATCGCGGAAAAGGCATCAATCAGCTTGTCCTCGATGGCCTTTTCTCTTGGGCCAAAGCCAAGGATCTGCCGGAAGTACATCTGACCGTTTATCCAAGCAACGCCCCGGCTCTCAGGGCTTATCAAAAGGCGGGGTTCCGCCCCTACCTTACAGAGATGCGTTTGAACTTAGAGGAGTGAGTTGCGGCAATTCCAAACGCTACTAAGTCACGAACCCCCGCTCAATCGCTTGCAGCAAGTATTGCCGAATCGCTAATTTCGCAGGCTCGGAGTGCTTGAACCCGTCTAGATGTATTCCATGCAAATGAGCGAACTGAAGGTGAAGCCAATCTAGCTTTTCTCTTGATTGGACAAATACGGGTATCTGTTGAATCTTACGGTCGCGCGCAAAGCATATCTCACGCTTGCACCAATCAGATTGCTCAGTGGCATCGTTGCACATGACGAATTGGAGGTCGACTGTCGTTAATGCACTCACGATTTGGGTGCCTACGTCGCCAAAGGTCATGAAATGCTTGTCTATTGATACTGCAATGCCGAGGGAGTCGAGGATTTCAACAAGTTCCGCCAGATACCGCTGATCTTCATGGGGGTAGGTCAGAAACGCGGCTAAACCTGTTTCCTGCCTTTTTGGCGCTTCCTCAATAATCGCCGGCGGCGGATTTGGTAGATCGGAAATCAACATCGCAATTCTTCGAGGTCAGTTGTTTCGGTTTGATAACGTTAGAGGTTCGCGATTGACTAATGGTTAACACCAAAGAAATAGAGGCTCCAAAAACTTCAAGCATTTTGGACCGAGTCCCCCTATATGGGCCTCCATGAGTTTCCCAGACAGACAGACGGTGCTGGATTTCCTCGACAAAAATCCGACCGCAACCACCAAACAGGAGATCGCCCGTGGCCTTAAGGTCAAGGGGCGTGAGCGCCAAAACCTTCGTGCGATCCTGAAGCAATTGGAGAGTGAGGGCCGCTTGACCCGCACGGGCAAGCGCGCCTGGGCCCAGGCAGACCGCCTCCCCCCTAAGGGCGTTGTCCTTTTCGAACGACTGGATGAGCATGGCGACCTTGTCGGACGGATGTCCGGACGGGACGGGCCGTTTGGTCCGGATATTGTCTATGCCGGGGTTCAGGGCAAGCGCAGAGAGCCGGAGCCAGGTATCGGCGATCGAGGACTTTGTGCGCTCTTCGAGACGCGCGACGGGTGGCGTGCCAAGTTGATCAAGAAGCTGGGTCGGGCCGAAACCCGAACGGTGACAGGGCTCTTCTCCTCCATGCGGGGCGGAGGCGGCCGGGTTGAGCCGGCCGACAAAAAGGACCGCCGCGAGATCGTCATCAACCCCGGTGATGCCGCTGAGGCTGAAGACGGAGATCTGGTCGTCGCGCAGCTGAAACCTGCGGCCCGCGGGCGCACCTACGGACCAAAGCTCGCTGAGGTAACGGAGATCATCGGAAAATCATCGGATCCTAAGGCCGCGAGCCTGCTGGCAATCCATGCTCACGGCATTCCGACGGATTTCCCTGAAAACGTTCTGGAAGCTGCTCGAGCGGCAGAGCCTCAAAACGAACAGCGCGAAGACCTCACCCGAACACCGCTGATTACGATTGATCCCGCCGATGCTCGCGATCATGATGATGCTGTCTATGCTGAACAATTGGATGATGGATGGCGGGTCATCGTCGCCATCGCCGACGTTGCGGCATTCGTGGTCGAGGGGTCGGATCTTGACCAGGAAGCCCTCAAACGCGGAAACTCGACCTACTTCCCCGACCGTGTCGTGCCAATGTTGCCGGAGGAGCTCTCAGCTGACGCTTGTTCCTTGCGCGAGAATGAGCCCCGCGCCTGCTTTGCTGTCGAGATGGAGTTCGATACGTCTGGCACCAAGCGAAAGCACCGTTTCTTCCGCGCGACGATGCGCTCTGCCGCAAAGCTCTCATACACCGAGGCTCAGACGGCAATTGATGGCGGTGGCGGGCCCGGTGACGCTTTTCTTGACAACGTCCTTCGCCCATTGTGGGCCGCCTATGCCGCCCTCTCGGAGGCCCGAGAGCGACGCCAGCCATTGGATCTCGATCTGCCTGAAAAACGTGTTGAACTCGGCGAGGATGGCCGCGTGAAGGCCATCACGCAGCGTGAACGCTTCGATGCTCACCGCCTGATCGAAGAGCTAATGATCCAGGCAAATATGTGCGCGGCTGAAACGCTGGAGCACAAAAGAACACCTCTTATCTACCGCGTTCACGATCAGCCGTCGGACGCAAAACTCGCGGCACTTGCGGATTTCCTTCAGACACTCAACATCAAATGGCCACGCGGAGAAAAACCGCAAACGCTGCGCTTTAACAAACTCCTTTCAGAAGCAGCGGGTGGCGACTCAAAGGATGTAATTACCGAGATGGTGCTGCGCACGCAGGCTCAAGCTGTTTACTCACCTGATAATCTTGGGCATTTCGGACTACATCTGGCGAAGTATGCGCATTTCACCTCCCCCATTCGACGCTACTCCGATCTCGTTGTCCACCGCGCCTTAATCACCGCTCTGAAACTTGGACCAGACGGTCTGTCAGATTCTGCGATCTCGCGGATGGAAGAAACAGCCAACCACCTTTCTGATACGGAGCGCAAATCGATGGCCGCGGAGCGTGACGCGACCGACCGCTATTTGGCGCACTTCATGTCAGATCGTGTCGGGGCTGAGTTCGAAGGCCGCGTAACGGGCCTCAACAAGGCTGGTCTTTTCATTCGTCTCGACGAGTCTGGAGCGGATGGTCTTGTTCCCATGTCACGTTTGCCCGACGAATATTGGATACATGACGAAAAATCCCAAGCCTTGGTCGCGCGTGG
Organism: Pseudomonadota bacterium; assembly: GCA_039817885.1. GTDB lineage: Bacteria > Pseudomonadota > Alphaproteobacteria > Caulobacterales > Hyphomonadaceae > CALLCD01. Next base: position 23,461 of record JBCBUY010000009.1, read on the forward strand.
GTCCGGACGCCGCTATGTCATGGGCCAGGGCGTTACGGTGCGTCTTGAGGAAGCAACACCTTTGACGGGGGGGCTCTTGCTTGAGATGCTCACAAAGCCGCTCAAGCGCGCCGCTGGCCAGAAGGTGCCCGCTGCGAGAGCCCCCCGTAAGGGCGGTAAGACAGCCAAGTTTCGGCGGAGGAAAGCTAACAAGTGATGGAGACCAAGAGCTCAAACCTGCCCGGTTTCAAATCCGCTTATGACAAAGAGGATGACGGCGACGTTATCTTGAAGAATGAGCGGTCTCCTCGTCCGAAGGACGCAGCGACACTTATTCTCGTCAGACCTGGTGACAAGCAGGTCGAAGTTTTAATGGGCAAGCGATCCAGTCGGCACGCCTTTATGCCCGATAAATATGTGTTTCCAGGTGGGCGGGTTGATCCGCCGGACGGACGTGTGCCCGCCGCGACAGAGCTCCACCCTCGCAGCGCAGCGCAGCTCACTCGGTATGCGCGCCGTAAGCCCCGGGCGTTCGCGCTCACGGCAATACGGGAGACCTTCGAAGAAACCGGGTTGATCGTTGGTAAACCTTGCGACATTTCCGCCGCTCGGCGCGTGCCGGCCGATTGGGAGAGCTTCTTTCAACAAGATGCTCAGCCTAGCCTGGCTGGTCTACGGTTTGTCGGCCGGGCCATAACGCCCCCGTACAGACCGAAACGCTTCGACGCACGTTTCTTCATGGCAGATGCCCGAGATGCTTTGATCGACAATCGCCCCCCAATCGACGGAGCTGAATTGTCCGATCTTCAATGGATTACCATTAAAGATGCCATGGATCTCGATTTACCGTCAGTGACCCGATTTATGCTCGGTGAGGTTGCAGAGCGGGCCTCCAACCCCGGCACACAACCGCATCCACCTTTCCTGAGATGGACGGTTTCCGGTCATAAAATGGAAAGACTTTAGGCCAAATCGTCATATTTGGTCGCGCAATCGCCCAATTCGGTAAAATTTCACTGATCGTGGAGAGGCTATCGAAGGCTGTATTTGCGATGATGCCTTATGCGCAGGATTTGGGTAGCCATAATCAACCACTTCGACCGGCATCCCGTTCAGGTGCCTATTACTATTGCTGTGTCTGCGGTTTTTTTCGCGACACTGTTCGCAAGTCTGGTTGTCTTGTTTGGCCTTCACCACGATGGCGCATTTATCGTTGGGATCTCGGTTGTTATTGCCGTTGGATTGTCAACACCTGCAGCATATATTCAATACAAGCGGGAAGCGGTGTTCGAAGCTCAGAAACAGGCCTTGCATGGCCTTGCCTCGACCGATGCATTGACCGGAATCATGAACCGACGTTCGTTTCATAGTGCTGTCTGCACCGAGCAGGCGCGGATGGACCGAACCGGGGACACTGCTGCGATTATCCTGTTCGATTTGGATTGGTTCAAGCGCATCAACGATACGCACGGACACGATGCTGGCGACAAGGTACTCGTCGCGGTTGCGGAAGTCGCCTGGGCAGAGCTTCGCAATCCCCTCGACTACCTTGCACGGTGGGGCGGCGAAGAGTTCGCCATATTTCTCAATGGTGTATCGGTAGACTTGGCGAAACTCGCTGCCGAGCGGTTGCGTCGGGCCATCGAAGAGCTCAACGTCTACAATGGCGGCGATACCATCAATGTCACGGCCAGTTTTGGCATTACGCAACTAAGCTCGTCGAAAACGTTTGAACAGGCCATTCGACAGGCTGATCGGGCTCTGTATATGGCCAAACGTTCGGGCCGAAACACCACGATCATCTACGCCAATACGGACGAGACAGAGGCCACAGACGAGCAGGCCGCCTAATCTGCCGGCGCGGTCGCCGCACAGCACGCTTGACTTCCCTCCGAAGCCTCGCCATTAAGCCTCGTTCTTTCACGGATACTGTCAACGGAATTGTACCATGGCTAAACCTGCCACCATCAAGATTCGCCTGAATTCAACGGCGGGCACAGGCTTTTTCTATGTCACGAAGAAGAACCCGCGTAATTTGACCGAGAAAATGGTCATGCGGAAATATGACCCTATTGCCCGCAAGCATGTGGAATTCAAAGAAGGTAAGATCAAATAGTCTTTCGCTGGCAGTCTATGCCGCCAGACTCTTGACCTGATTACGCCCCGACTTTTTGGCATCATAGAGCGCGTCGTCTGCGCGACGGAGAAGATCCTCAGCGCTGATACGGCCAGCGATGTCCGTGGCAACACCTGCACTGACCGTTACATTGATCTCCGATCCATCGTTGCCGAACACGAAGGGATCGGCGGCAACGCTTTGGCGGACCCGCTCGGCAACCCCACAGGCAAGTTCCACAGGCGTTTCCGGCATAATTACGATGAATTCCTCACCACCTTGGCGGCAGACGATATCTTTCGGACGTACACTTCTCTTCAGTCGTTCGGCGAATTCGACGAGCACACGGTCGCCGGCATCATGGCCCATTGTGTCATTCACTGACTTGAAGTGATCGATATCAAGGGCAACCACAGATGTTGGTTTGTCGCCGTGAGCGGTCCGCTGCATCAGCTGTAGCATCTGGCTCATCATGTATCGCCGATTGTGGAGACCCGTTAGTGGATCGATAATGGACAACTCAATACCGCGATCGACACGGCGGCGCAGAACATCAATATATCTCGTCCGCCTGGTTTGCGTGAGGACCCGGGCGGTCAGTTCCTGTGGATCGACGGGCGATTGAATAATGTCGCTGGCACCGAGCTCTAATGCCCGAATAGCTTTGTCTTCGGTGCTATGGTCGCAGATTACGATGATCGCAATCGCACGTGTCCGTTCGCTGATCTTGAACTTTGCGCACAGACGAAGCGGGTCAAAGCTTTGGCCTGTAAGGCTAAGCACCATGACATCCGTACCTTCAGCGTCGGGAGGGCCTGCCTCGTGCACCGTTACGGCCTGGTGCCCAGCATTATTTAGATAACCTGCTAATTTGGATGCCGCGCGCAAATTCTCTTCGACAATTATGACCCGAGGGGGGCCGGCCATTTCTGGAGAGTCCTTGGCAATCTCGGAGTATTGTAGTCCGGCTCCGGCTTCCCTTTGGCGCAGCTCGCTTGCAACAGCGTTGTATCGCGACAGCGCGTTGATACGGGACAGAAGGCCAAAATCGTCGAAGGGCTTGATGATGAAGTCATCAGCGCCCGCCTCAAGTCCCTGCAGCCGGTGTTCCTGCTGGCTTAAGGCAGTCACCATGACAACCGGAATATGCGATGTCAGCGGATCTGTCTTGAGCTGTCGGGTGGCTTCATACCCGTCCATGCCCGGCATCATGACATCCATCAGTATAACGTCTGGGCGATGTTGCCTGGCAAGTTCGATCGCCTCCTGACCGCCGGATGCCATCAAGACATCATAATAGCGCGCCTCCAGCTTGGCCTGAAGCAGCCGCCGGTTTGCCAGGATATCGTCAACGACAAGGATACGCGCGCTCATGCTGCGCTGCGGCCTCCTATGAGATCTTCAACGGCGCGAATAAAGCTCGTAATCTGGATGGGCTTCGACAAGTATCCCTCGCAACCGGCCTCTCGGACCCGCTGCTCGTCCGTTCGCATTGCGAATGCTGTTACAGCCAGTACTGGGATATGGGACAGGTCAGCATCATCCTTTATCCAACGGGTGATATCCAGACCGGATACTTCAGGTAGCTGAATATCCATAATGATAAGATCGGGCTTTTCATCCCGGGCGAGATCGACCGCCTTTGCGCCATCGCGGCACTGGTGGGTCTGATAGCCGTATGCCCCGAGCAGATCGCAAAACAATCTCATGTTCAGCTCATTGTCCTCAACCACGAGGACGGACTTATGGGTATCAGTGGTCATGGCTCACTCAACTGAATTGCCGTGCTGATTCTCTAACTTGATTAATCCTAACCGCCAGTTCGTTAACGCTTGTTTACACCTTGAGAGGAAGATTGAGGGCGGCGGACGTTAATGGCACTCTAGCGAAGATGCCAACGCTTTGTAGAGACTGCTTTATTTCTACCCCAGACGGATCGGACGTCTGCTCCAATTGTGGTGGCCAAAGACTATTAAGCCATCCCGCACTCGATTCGCTTTCCATAGCGCATATTGATTGTGATGCGTTCTACGCCGCCATAGAAAAACGGGACAATCCAGACCTTGAAGATAAGCCGGTGATCGTGGGGGGTGGTCGTCGCGGTGTCGTGTCCACGTGCTGCTATATCGCCCGATTATACGGTGTTCGATCCGCAATGCCGATGTTCAAGGCGCTGAAGGCCTGCCCTGACGCCATTGTTGTGCGACCCGACTACGCCAAATACAGCGCAGCAGCCGCGGTGATTCGCGAAAAAATGCGGCGTCTGACACCGCTTGTTCAGGTGGTTTCCATCGATGAAGCGTATCTCGATTTGACTGGAACAGAGCGCCTGAATGCGGCTTCTCCTGCACGTGTCTTGGCGAAACTTGCCCGCGATATCGAGCACGATGTGGGCATCACGATATCAATTGGCCTATCCGCGAACAAATTTCTGGCGAAGACCGCCAGCGAGCTTGATAAACCGCGGGGCTTTGCCGTGATCAGCCCAGAAGAGGCACCCGAACTGCTCGCCCCCCATGGGCCGGACTTTCTGCACGGCGTTGGACCAAAACTTGCCAAAAAGCTCGTGAGAGATGGCTTTCGGACCATTGCTGACCTCCAGGCCGCGCCGGTCAAAGATCTCGTCGGCCGCTACGGGGAAACGGGACTTTGGCTGCATGAGCGTGCGTTAGGGCACGATAATCGTCCTGTTCGCACCGATGGCGAGCGCAAATCGGTGTCCTCTGAAACCACATTTGAGACGGATATCGCCGATCTCGAAACCCTTGAGGACCAGCTCTGGAAGCTTTGCGTCAAGACAGCCGATCGTGCGAAATCTGTCGGCGTAGAGGGGGCGGTTGTTACTTTGAAACTGAAAACTGCCGATTTCAAAACGATCACACGTCGCACATCCCTCCCCGTTCCGACCCAATTGGCTCAGACGATTTTCAGGGCCAGCAAGACGCTCCTTTCACGAGAAACCAATGGCCGGCGTTTTCGCCTGATCGGAATTGGGATCGCAGATCTGGAACCGGCCAAGGCCGATGCCGTTGATCTTATAGACCCAAAAGTTGCCAAGCGCGCGGCGGCGGAACGGGCAGCAGACAAGGCACGAGCCAAATTTGGCAAGGACGCCGTCAAAACGGGGCGCGGTGCGAAGCTCGACCAATCCTGACGACAACCGCTTAACTCTAGTCGCATATAAATATTGCGATTTTGGTTAGCTGGACAAAATTGATCCAAAGTCAGACAATGACCACCGGCATTAGAAAGGTGCTGAGTTCGCAAACAATATGCTATATAATCGAGCACGATTACTTCAGCGATACTCGCTTATTGTCGGTCTTGTATTGGCCGTATGTCCTCAAATGGACCTATCTGGCCAAACCACAGCTGAGATCGACGCCATCGCCGAGACGGGCCAAGCCTCTGGGACAACCGCAAGCCCTGAGTTTGAGGATCAGGACCTCGTTCGTGTGCAGCGAGAATACGCAGACCTCCTGAATCGCGTAGACATCGTCGAAACTGAACAAGAGTTTGATGATGTTCGGATCCGGCTAACGGAAATCCGTGGTGCATCGGATAATCGTCGTATCTTCTACTTCGTGATGCATGACGAGGAGGATGAGGCTTTTGACGCCATGTTCTGGGCTGTCGCTCATTTCGGTGGGACCGGGATCGCAATCGAAAACAATGAGCAACGCTTGCTCGCGGGTGGTATCGACATAAACCGCCAGTTTGGCCGGGCAAACCGCCCGGATCTCAACTATTTCTTCCGTTCGCATATCGAAAACGCAAGTATCGTCATCGCGCTCCACAACAATCTAAATCATCCGCTCGGGAGCATGCATCTCAACAATACAAACTATTTTACCGAGGTCTGCGATGCTGGCGACAATGTGGACGATATTCTGATCACCGGTGAGATCAGCAATGGCGACCCATCCTTTTGCAATCGATCCGATATCGTCAGAATCACCGAGACCGGGTTGAATGTTGCGTGGGCGCGCTTCGCAGATCGCAGAAGCTTCGCGTTCAACTGCACTGAAAGATGTAACTTTCAGAGGTTTGTCATCTCATATCTCGGTCAGACTTATTTTAATCTGGAATCTGAACACGACCGAGGCAGTGACAAGCAAAAACGTCAGATTTGCGCAGTGCTTGATCCGGACGGTGTTCATTCAGCTTGCGAGGGCAGCCGCTGATCGACACGAATATCTACCGATCACGCAGTTTCTGCTTGCGCTTGCCGTACAGTTTGGAACACTTGGATATCATCCGGACATAACACATCGGAGCCAAGATGAGCCTGCCAGAAACCCGCCTCGCTGCCCTCGGAATCAAACTGCCACCGCCCATGAAAGCTGTGGCGAACTATGTCCCATTCGTGCGCACCGATAATTTGCTCTTTGTTTCCGGACAGGTCTCGAATGGTCCCGATGGGCTTGTTATCGGCCGTCTTGGCGAGACGATGGACCTAGATGCGGGTCAAGCGGCCGCGCGTCTGTGCGGCATCAATCTTCTGTCACAATGTGCAGCAGCTTTGGACGATTTGTCCCGCGTTAAGCGCGTCGTAAAGCTCGGCGGTTTTGTAAATGCTCATCCGGACTTCACGGACATTCCTCAAGTCATCAATGGGTGCTCAGATCTCATGATTGACGTTTTTGGCGATATCGGACGCCATGCACGATCTGCGGTGGCCTGTCCGGTTCTGCCTCGCGGTGTCGCCGTCGAAATTGACGGTATCTTCGAGGTCGAATAATCCGTGGCAGCCCCGTTCAGCCTAGGCGACTACATCTATGCACATCGTGGCCTCTGGTCACCGCAGGGTGCGCCAGAGAATTCCTTGGCCGCATTTCACACGGCGGCGAATGCTGGTTTTGGCATGGAGTTCGACGTTCGCTTGTCTGCCGATGGCATACCGGTCTGCTTCCATGACGCGGACCTCAACCGCATGGCCGGGCTTGAGGATCTCGTTGCCGATTGCACCGCGGAAACTCTGACGCAAACAAAACTCCTCGAGACCAATGAGACCATTCCGACGCTGGACGACCTTCTGTCCATTTGGCCGCATAATTTGCCGCTCCTTACCGAGATAAAGGCCCTTGATGTTCCGCCTGCCCCCATAGCCGAAGCCGTCGCCGCCCGGCTGTCAGCTTATACCGGGCGCGCCGCGGCCATGAGTTTTTCGGAAGAGGCCGTCGCGCTTCTTCCCAAGACCTTGCCGCGAGGACTGCTCGTGGACCGGATAGAGAAAACTGGCCGTGCTGGATTTGATAAGAGTTTGACGACTGCATTGCAGCTGAAAGTTGATTACCTCTCGGTCTGGCATGCTGATGCTCAAGACGCTGCGACCTTCGCACGCACACACGGTCTCGGGCTCGTCGTCTGGACCGTGACGTCCCCGGACGCCTTCACCGCCGCTGCGCCTTTTGTGGATGCGCAAATTTTTGAGGGATTTGACCCGGTCGCCGCCCTCGCCCAAACCAACTGATAGACATATATCTAACCCCATGGACGACAGCGCATTTCGCCTCACGATCCTTCGAAGCCTCGCCAGCGTAGATCGTGACGATTGGGACGCGGTCGCCAATCCTCCCGGTGAACGCTTTGATCCGTTTCTAAGTTGGGACTTCCTGGATGCCCTGGAGACAACCCAAACCGTGAGCCCCAATACAGGCTGGACGCCCTGTCATGTGACTGTCCAAGGTCCTGGCGGCAACCTGCGCGGAGCGATGCCGCTCTACGCCAAAACCCATTCACGCGGCGAATTTGTCTTCGACCATGCTTGGGCCGATGCCCTGGAGCGCGGCGGTGGATCATATTATCCGAAGCTGCTCTCCGCTGTGCCCTTCACGCCAGTGACCGGCAGACGACGGCTGGTTCCAGCCGGACCGGAGGCAGAGCGGCTGAAGCTTGCGCTTCTCTCCGGGGCCTTACAGATCGCGTCTGAGAATAACTTCTCTTCTTTGCATCTCAACTTTGTTGAAAGCGCCGAGGCTGACACACTGTCCGAAACCGGTTTGCTCCATCGCACCGATCAGCAATTCCACTGGGTCAACGACAATTATGAGAGCTTCGACGCTTTCCTGGCCGCGCTTTCCTCAGCCAAGCGAAAAAATCTGCGGAAAGAGCGCCGCAAAGCTGCCGAGGGACTGACATTCGTTCATCTGACTGGCGATGGCATTACTGACGCGCACTGGGATGCCTTCTTCCAATTCTACATCGATACAGGCTCGCGCAAATGGGGCGCACCTTATCTCAACCGAGACACATTTACCGTCCTCGGCGAGCGCATGGCCGACAAGATATTGCTGGTACTTGCCCTTGACGATGGAGCCCCTGTTGCGGGTGCACTGAACCTTATTGGATCTGACACACTATATGGTCGCTATTGGGGGTGTCTGGCCCCGCGACCGATGCTCCATTTCGAGGTTTGCTATTATCAGGCTATCGACTTTGCAATCGCCAATGGACTGAAATATGTGGAAGCGGGAGCTCAGGGGGGGCATAAGCTCGCCCGAGGCTATGGGCCGGTCACGACGCACTCCGCGCACTGGATCGCCCATCCTGGTTTTCGTGAGGCCATTGCCGACTATCTTGAGCGGGAGCGCCACGCGGTCGCTGCGGACCAGGATTATCTGCAAGACCGAACGCCTTTTAAGAAGAGCGAATAAGCAAGCGAGCAAGGATCTTTCATGCCCCTCCACGCCCCCTACGACCCAGATAATATATTCGCTAAGATCCTTCGCGGTGAAATGCCGGCTGTTAAGGTCTTCGAAGACGATACTGCACTCGCATTTATGGATGTGTTTCCCCAAGCTGAGGGCCACACGCTTGTTATTCCCAAGGGCGTCGAAGCACGGAATTTCCTTGATATGCCGACGGACAAACTCGGCTCATATATAGACCGTGTGCAAACAGTCGCCCGTGCTGTTGAAAACGCTCTGTCTCCGGACGGTATTGTCATTACTCAATTCAATGGCAGCGTCGCGGGTCAGACCGTCTTCCATCTTCATTTCCACATCATCCCTCGCAAAGAAGGTGTACCGCTTGGCAGGCATGGTGCCGGGGGGATGGCAGACATGGCTGAATTAGAGCGCCTGGCTGCGAAGATACGCGCGGCACTTTAAGTGCTGGCTGGGTCTTACTGTTTCTGCAGTTCAATCGCGTCATGAATGGCGGTCTCAACATCACGCGCAGAGGCAACAACCGCATCGGCACCAACCTGGATCAATAGACTGCGATCCTCGTAAACCGCTCGGCCACCCACCGTAATTGCAATGTTCTGATTGGCTGAAGCATCCCTTGCCAATTCAACGGTCTGAGCCAGCCCATCCAGTTTTTCAGGTCGCTTGAACACGCCACTCATGGAGATATCGAGCGCTTCGTACCAATGGTCGGACAGCATTTGCTGCAGATCTTTATCCCGCTTCGGAAATTCGAGCGTGGGCGACCAGCCATGTTGCCAAAGCACTTCAGCGTCCAGAACAGCGGAAAGCATGTGAAGTTCGCCCGGTTGAGAAACGACCAGCACATCCGGAGCACCACCCGACACGCGCCATACTGGCAGCGTTCCAAAGTTCACCGAGCGAAGCGCACGGATCATATCCGATAGGGCGCTGTTGATCTCCAGATCTGAGCAGAGATTATCCAACCAGAGATCACCTAAACGGCGTTCGCTTTGTTCAAGTAAAGCGACTTGCAATGGCAAAGGATCCACCTCCCGCCGGCTCATTGATCGCAGAAAATGCTCCACGCGGGAAAAATCGTTTTCCAATAGGAGCGTCGTCAAAGCAGACGCGGCCAAATCCCACTTTTCCCGGTTGGATGTTTTTGCTTGCTCTTCCAGGCGGGCGCGGAGCTGAGTTTCGAAAGACGCCGCGGGCGCGCGGAACGGCCTCAGGGACTCAAACACTATATTATTGTCAGGCGGATCTAATAAACCACTCGCCGTTGCCAACTGAGCTTCATCGGCAACCGCCCTCAGGGACTCTTGGGATGGTTTTCCTTCCAATGCTTCTACAATTGAATCGCCAGATAGTGTCAGCGCATCGCCGGGCAAACCCGGCCGACCCTCGCCGTCCGTAGCCAGCAGCATTGTCCATGGACCAAACAGGCGCTCGCTGATCTCTCCCCGTTCCAAAATCTCGATATCACAATGACGCGGATCACTTGAGATGCGGTCCATGAGAGCCTCTACAGCCTCTCGAGGTCCTTCCAGCCACTGAAAGATCTGGGCTTTGGCGACAATAATGGTGCCGGTAATTTTCAGACGACCATTATTCTCGCGAGCCTGCTTGAGAAGATCATTGAGATCACTCGTGGAGAAAGTGGATGTTGGCGTACTTCTATAGGCCAGAGCGATAAGATCGCCCCGTTCGGTCTGCCGTTTCCTGCCCCGAGCGGGTCCAGAAGGAGAACCCGCCGTTTTGTCGTCCAGCATCTTATCCGCCCCTCGGACGACTGGCCCCGCTATTACGAGACCGCTCGCCACAAGCTCGCTGTGCTAGCACCCTGCCTACATTGTATACCGATCTCAGCGATTTCTGACAACTCAGACATCGGCTTGAATAACGGCCGAACATTAAAAGCTGGTCACAAGTCTTTAGACATAAGCCGCCAAGACGCCATCCACGGCGCGCTCGAGATCTTTTAGGCTCGCGACCTCCGTCAAAACCGTGCAATGCGGGCGATAGCGTGGAATGGCGCTGTCACCGGTTCCCCAGAGCGCTTGAGGCTCAGGACAGAGCCAAATAACGCGTTTGGCCCGCGCGGCGGCGTCCTTGAATAAGTCGAGCCTAGGGTCTCCATAATTCGATCTGCCATCCCCCAACATAATAATTGTAGAGCGCCGATCGATTGCATCCCAATATCCCACCCGCAAGTCAGACAGGGCCTGGCCATAATCGGTTGACGACATGCCGATCGTCTTGATGATTTTGTCCATACCGCTCTCAAAGCCGAGGGATTCAAATGTCTCGTCGACATCTTCCAGCCGGCCAGAAAAGGCGAAACTTCGAATGTCCGGGATCATCTCTCTGAACGCGTAGAGCAGCATCAAGAGAAAGCGCACATATTGAGACACCGATCCAGAGACGTCGCAGAGAGCAATAATTTTCGGTCGGTCACGCTGTTTCTGCTTCCAGGACACATTGAACGGCACACCGTCGAAGCCGGCATTGGCTCTCAGCGTTCGGCGGACATCCAATCGGCCACTATTTCGTCGGCGACGCCTGCGGGAGTATTTTGTGGCGAGGCGTTTGGCCACCTTCTCTACGAGGGCCTGCATCCGTTCCAGATCCCGGCGGGTCAGCTGATCGAGTGATTTCCGCGCCAATATATCTTCACGAAACTGCTCGGTCGCACCGGATCCAAAGACCTCGAATTGCTGTTCCACATGCTCCCGCGCCCGGGCCATCATATCCCGGCGAGCCGTCATCAGGGCGCTCGCTTCAGCCTCGTCGGCTTGCGTGTGTGCCTGGAGGTGACCAACGAGCTTTTCTTGAAGCCGGTCGCCCCCCATGGCTTTCATCATTTTCTGAACATAGAACGGAACCTGGGTAGAGAAGCGGATATCAGTCACTTCCGCCTCCTCGCCTGCCTTTTCCAGCGCCATGGAAATGGCCGCTTCGTTGCCGTGTTCCATCAGTTTGCGAATGTCCGGATCAGTGTCGTCACCATCTTCTTCGATTTCGGGCTCGTCATCTGACGGGTGCATCTCCTGACGAAAGCGTTCACGGCGAAAGAAGAGATCGAACAAGTGATCGTGGGTTATCTTTTCTTCCGGCGATTTCGCCAGAACCAGACCAAGCGTATCCTTCAACCGGGTTCGGTCTTCATATCCGACGAGCTTCATGGCACCGGCTGCATCAATTGCTTCGCCCGTCGATACGCGGACATCCGAGGCGCGCAGGGCCCGAATGAAGTCTGAAAGTGTCCGCGCGCTCATGGGGCTATCCTGCCAGCCGCGGGCCATCCACAGCATCGCGGATGAGCTTACCGAGATTGGGTGATACACTTTCGAGATCCGTCTCATGTTTCAACAAGACATTCAGTGTGTCTTTGACGACCGTCTCATCAAGCGCATCGACGTGCATCAAAAGAAGCGTGCGGGCCCAATCAACCGTCTCAGCAATTGACGGCTGTTTTCGAATATCTTCGCCCCGCAAGCCCTGAACGAAATCAACAAGCTGACGAAGGAGATCGTCATCAACACCGGGCACGCGGGCACTGACAATCCGGCGTTCGCGTTCCGCTTCCGGGAAATCTATGAAAAGATGAAGACATCGGCGTTTCAATGCGTCGCCGAGTTCCCGCACATTGTTAGAGGTAAGAATGACCAGCGGCGGCACCTTCGCCGTGATCGTCCCGATCTCTGGAACGGTCACCTGGTAATCGGATAGGACTTCCAAAAGAAAGGCTTCAAAAGCCTCATCTGATTTGTCGACCTCATCAATCAATAGAACTGAGCCCTGATCCTGACGCATGGCCGTCAGAAGTGGTCTCGGCTCGAGGAAATCTTCTGAGAAGAAGAGATCTTCAAAACCGCCAAGCTTCGTATAGGACGCCTCCAGCGTTCCGGCATCGCCCATAACTTCACCGAGCTTTTCTTTCAGAAGCTGAGTGTAGAGAAGCTGTTTGCCATACTTCCATTCGTAGAGCGCTTTGCCTTCATCCAACCCTTCATAGCACTGCATTCGGACAAGAGGCAGATTGAGAAACTTTGCAGTTGAAGCTGCAAGGTCTGTTTTGCCGACGCCGGCCGGTCCTTCGATCAGGACAGGCTTTCGCAAATGATGCGCGAGATAAACAGCCGTCGAAATTGACCTGGTGGAAATATAGCCCACCGAACCGAGCCCCTTGGTGATATCCTCTATCGAGGACAAAGGCTCAAAGCCGGTGTTCTGATCGGTTTCAATATCTGACATATGCCATGGCTACCGGACGCTTACGTAAAGGGCAATCGTGCCGGAAGGGAAAGCATCGAGCCATCCAATGCATCGGCTGGCCCACTGGGCCGGCTTTTGTATTGTGAATGGTCGGAGCGAGAGGATTCGAACCTCCGACCCCCGGTCCCCCAGACCGGTGCGCTAACCGGGCTGCGCCACGCTCCGACGGCAGGCTATATGGATGAATTGAAACCGCTTGGCAACGGCGTCTAAGCTGCTCGCCGGGCCCGCATAAGGTCTAGTCGGCTTTTCAAATCCGTAATCTCGGTCAGCACGGAACGGAGCCGCGCAGGGGTTCCGGTCGCTTTTGTTGTCGCTGGGCTTTCTGCCAAGATCGGCACGCCAAGAGCTTCGCTTACCGCTCTTTGTAAATTGCGTGCCGGACTTTCTACAGGCGATGGATCGATCGCCGTATCTGCAACGATCAGCCGAGCCTCTCCTTTCAGAACGGTCTCGACGCCCTGCTCTTTCAGCAGCGCGTTTGCGCCTTTCAGTGTCAGGCCACGATCATGAACAAGGATTTGAATGGCGCGCAAAGCATCCATGTCGCGAGGACGAAACAGACGACGTCCATCGGTTCTTTTTATGGGTTTGACATGACGTGGGAATTTGCCTTCCCAATATCTTAGAACATGCGTCTGAAGACCAAGCTCGGTTGCGGCCTCACCAATTGAACGAAGAGCATCTGCTGCTTTTTCTTTGCGAATTTTGGTGATGGCCATGAATGTCTCCCGCTAGCTATCCGTCATCATTATCGACCCGGGCTTTGAGCATTGGAGATGAACGGAAAGTGGCGACCCGGCGCGCGCTGATGGTCGCGCCAATCCCCGTCTTCGGGTTGCGTCCCTCGCGAGCAGATTTTTCGCGGACAACAAAGTTGCCAAAGCGCGACAGTTTCACCACGCCCTGTTCCTGTAGTGCATCCCCGATCAGCTCTATCGTCCGGTCGAGCAAGTCGGAGCATTCCTGCCGCGTGAGACCAACTTGTTGGACAAGCGCATCTGTCACTTCGGCTCTGGTTAACGTTCTGTTCGCCACGGAACTCCTCCATTAGTTAACAAATAGCGGGTAATTCTTAACGGATTACTACATCCGGAACAAAGAGGCCCCCCAGGTAAATCCACCCCCCATCGCTTCTATCAACACCAAATGCCCGGTTTTTATGCGCCCGTCTTTAATGGCCACGTCCAAAGCCAGTGGGATTGATGCTGCCGATGTGTTCCCATGCTGTGACACAGTCGAAACGACCTTGGAACCACTAATGCCAAGTTTTTTTGCGACACCGTCCAATATACGCTGGTTTGCTTGGTGGGGGACAAACCAATCAATATCGTCGGCTGCTAGGCCCGCATTTTCAAAGACATTTTCGATAGCCGAACTTATATTCGTCACCGCATGTTTGAATACGCGCGGGCCATCCATGCGAACATGGCCGACCGACTGCGTGGAGGATGGGCCTCCATCAACATAAAGCAGGTCCGCCTTCCGCCCATCGGTTCGGATGTGGTGCCCTATGATACCGCTCTTGCTGATATCATAGGCATCCGCTTCCTCAGCACGGACAATCGCTGCGCCAGCACCATCTCCAAACAAGACACAGGTCGCACGGTCCTGCCAGTCAAGCAGGCGCGAAAACGTCTCCGCGCCAATGACAAGGGCCGTATCGAACTCGCCGGATTTCAGAAACTTGTCGGCGGTGGACAGAGCAAAAACAAATCCAGAGCAAACCGCTTGAATGTCGAAGGCGGCACCTTTTGTAATTCCAAGCTTTGCCTGAACCGCTGACGCACAGGCCGGAAAGGTTTGATCCGGTGTCGTCGTCGCCATAATGATCAGATCAATGTCGTCGGCTGTCACACCGGCATCGACCATTGCGCGCTCTGCAGCGATTGCGCCGAGATCAGAGGTCAGTTCACTGTCGGCAGCAATATGGCGCTGCTGGATGCCCGTTCTCGCCGTGATCCATTCATCTGACGTGTCGACCTTCTTGGCGAGATCGTCATTTGTCATGACATTTTCGGGGAGATACGATCCGACCCCGGTGATGCGTGAATACCGCGTTGTCATGCTGACGCCTTTGACTGATCCATAGCCTTTGACGCCTCATCGATACGCGCAAGACCGGCTGCGACTTCTTCCTTGTACTGACTTCCCGCTAGATCTGCTGCAAGGGTGAGCGCAGTTTCGATACCCTCAGCGTCTGCGCCGCCATGGCTTTTCACCACGACGCCGTTCAACCCGAGCAGAACGCCGCCATTCACATTTGAAGGGTTCATCTTATCGCGCAATTGACGGAGCCCGCGGGACGCCATCAAAGCACCAAGCTTGGCGCGCGGACCGACCGTAAGCGCTTCGCGCAAATAGGACGCAACAAGGCGCGCCGTTCCTTCAGCCGTCTTCAGGGCGATATTTCCGGAAAATCCATCAGTAACGACGACATCCACGGTCCCGGCCGAAATATCGTTACCTTCAATGAAGCCACGATAATCGAGACCAAGATTGTTTGCTGACAAAAGCGCCGCAGCCTCCTTAAGCACGCCGTGCCCCTTTGAATCCTCAGAGCCAACGTTCAACAGCCCGACCGTGGGTTTGGTCTTTCCGGTCACGGCTCGGGCATAGGCCTCCCCCATGACGGCATACGTGATCAGCTGTCCGGCATCGGCTTCAAGGTTTGCACCGACATCGAGGACAATCGTCGTCCCTGTCATTGTGGGCCAGATCGCTGTCATTGCGGGTCTGTGCACGCCCGTCATCTTCCGGAGCAGCATCATGGACATTGCCATTAATGCGCCAGTATTGCCGGCGGAAAACGCGGCCTGGGCTTCACCGGTTTTTACGCTTTCAATGGCATTCCACATGCTGGACCCCTTGGCGCGTCTCAACGCTTGAGACGGCTTGTCTTCCATGCGGACCGCAATATCGGTGTGGCGTACCTCACTTCTGGCGGCGAGGTCTGGGGCGGCTGCCAGTAGCGGCTTGAGCTCCGCTTCATCGCCATGGAGCAAGAATCGCAAGCCGGCGCGCTTGCTGGTGAAGCTGGACAGGCCATCGATCACCACTTTCGGCGCGTCGTCGCCTCCCATCATCTCAATGGAGAGTGTCAGCTCAGTGCTCAAACCGCGGAGCCTTTCCATTCAATCATGTGTTCCCCCCGGCTGGGGCCACGCGATGTCCCCGCGCAATATATCCTCGCCCATTTGGGCTGCGAGTTTGGCTTCAATATGGCGCAGATATTGGGTGAAGCCTTCAACATCTCTGCATGCCAGGGCATTTCTTTCTGCAAAATCAGCGAGATCAGTATCATCATCTTTCTCAAAGGCCGAATTTAGTCCGCGGGCAAGACCATACAAGCGCTCGCCGAAACCGCGAACCTTTCGGCTGATTGACGCGTCGCCGACGCCGGTTTCCCGCAAGCCGTAATCGAGGTTGGAAAAAATCTGATCCATGAACTCTTCGGACAAAGCTCTACCGGCCTCGCCCTCTCCGCGAAGTCGGCGCATAAGAAGCGCGCTGTGGACGGCAACCTGCTCGAAACGGCCATCAAGCGTATCCTCTGCCCAACCTTTTTGGTAAAGTTCTAGCTGCCGCGCTGCGGCAAGGACACTGTCCCGTAGGCGCTCTGCCGTTTTGCGTCGTTCACGTTTTTCAAAGGAAAATACGTCCAACAATCCCATTGCGAGCTGCCTTAGTATACTTGTCAAATGTCCAACTTCGCCGGTAGCTGTTGGAAAATGAGGAATTTCGCCATGCTTCGTTACGCGATACTCAGCATAATCGCCAGCGCAATTGTCGCCGGATGCACACCTATTCGCTCGTTTCACGGTTATTTTCCCGATGAAGCGCAACCCAATGAGATCGAACCAGGATCGGACACCCGCTCCACGGTTCTCGCTCGATTGGGCACGCCCTCAACCAAGAGTATTTTTGACGAGAACACCTGGTTTTATATCTCATCGACATCTTCGAGCTTTGCCTTTTTCAAGCCGAAGATCACCGAGCGGAAAGTGATTGCGATTCGGTTTTCTGAAGATGATGTGGTCGACGAGCTTGTCGAGTACGACGCCGATGATGGCGAAGTGATCCAGTATGCCTCTCGCGAAACACCAACACGCGGCCGCGAGCTTGGTTTGTTGGAGCAGATCTTCGGCAATGTCGGCACGGTGCGTCTGCCGAACACCGATCAAAATGGCCCCGGACAGGTTCCCGGCGGTCGGTAGACTCTTGGACTTTTGCCTCCGTATCGCGCCTTTGGCGCTCACATGAGGCGGGAGTTTTTGTTTGTTCCCGGTCTCGCGAGCGCGAGCCCATGGAACGCGCTCAGGGCTGTGTTCAGGTCTCCACACCATCGTCCACAGATACCTGCGCAGGCAGGTATCCAGGGTGCGAAAGTCGCCACCTGTCCTGTTCTGACGAGTGCACCCTGGACACCAGCCTTCGCTGGTGTCGGCGGAAGGAAAAAACAGCGCCATCTTTGTTTGCCTCCGTATCGCGCCTTCGGCGCTCACATGAGGCGGGCGAGTCTTTGTTTGCCTCCGGTCGTCCTGCGGACGCCCATGAGGCGCGCTCAAGGCTGCTGTTCTTTCCCTAAATGACGTCCATAGATGACCGCAGGCCGGGGATAGATCAGGAACTATCCCACACTGTGAGCGCAGATCTTAGCTCTACAGCGAGCGTCTTGTTCAGATCCTGGAGAGGCGATCGCATACTGTCTGGCAGAGCGAGGCGAGCGATGGGGGGCGCGGCGTCGCGGCGTTTTCTACTCGCTTTGAGGGATCTGGCGAGGCGTTTGGCATAGGCCTCTCGCGATTTCAGCACCTTGTGAAGCGCCATCACGCGGCGGGAAAACCGGCCCGCGAGGATGAAATGTGGTGTCTCTTTTCTTGTGGAGCCAGAGAAATCCGGGATGTCTGAACCATCCAGAACCGGCGGCATCAGCTTGAGCCGGCGCGTCCAGGCACGCGGAAACTCAGCGAGTTCGACGCCATCTGCCAAGTCGATGGGCTTCGGCTCTTTGCGTTGCGATGTGGATTGCGCTGGAATATCGGCTTCGAGATCGACCTGCAGAGCCATGAATAGGATCACCCGGCGGACGAGATTTTCGAGGGCCTTCAGGTGTCGGCTGGCTTTCCGAATGAGATATCGCGACGGGGTGTAGGGATCGATGTGGATCCCCGTCCAACCCAATATGCCCACAACAGAGATGTCGAGTTCTTTCAAAGCGTGCGTGATGAGGTCGTTTGGCTGGCCCATGGGCGGAGTATGGGGTGAGAGACAATTCGGTCGGATAGTTTTTGTTTGTTTCCGGTCGACCTTCGCCTTGTCGCTGCAAACATGAAACGCGCTCAGGCTGCAGCCTAAACCGCCCTCAAACCGTCGCTCGCGGAGCTGCTATTTGGATCGGCCCGACCCAAATCACAGCGTTCAAACCGCGCCGGCGACGTGACTATTGTTGAACTGTATCGAATGCCCGGACGGTTCAATCACATCGAAGACCCTATGCACGAACTGTTTTCGTATTTCAGTGGGTTGGTATCCGGCTTCAACGAGGCGTTGTCGCGCTCTGATCAAATCGTCAACCATCAAGTCAAATCCGGCGGCGCCAGGAGTTGAATTACTATCCGCACGCAAGATGAGATGGGTGCCGCCGCGAAGTTCCATTACTGCCAGTCCCGGCATTCGGGCCACCTGCCGCATTCCGATCAGATTGAAAAAGCCGAGCGACTGACGGAAATCCCTGACCTTTAAACTGACATGACCAACCCATACTTCGGGGCGAGTGTCTTTAGAATGATTGTCAGAGCGAACCTGATCAGGCCGTGTCATTGGAGCCCCCGCGGATGAGTACCTGGAGAGTCACAATCGCGAATAAATTCGGCAGCAAGAACATGCCAACGGATTGGAGCACCCCGATCGCATCCACGATCAATCCGGTCGCCAAGCCAGCATAGAGATCCAATGCATCCATCACCAGACGTGCGATCAACGCTGTCATGATCGATGCATAGGTGCGGAAAATCCAGATGCCTACCAGCATTGCCGCGGCCAATGCGACGTAGCGCCCAGCCGAATTCAACATGATAAATGCAGTCGGGGCACCTATGTCGACCCCAAATGTCGACATCATTCCGGTGCCATCAATCAGGTTCCAAGCACTGAACCCAACAGTCCATGCGGTAAGGTAGGCCGGTGCAATATACCACCACCAAGTCAGCTGCGGACGCATCTTAAGGCGTCACACGCTTTAGCGGAACTTGAAGCTGAACCGGGCGTGCCTCCTCGGAGTCGAAATTAGAGCCGTCAACCGGTTTGGCACCGAAGAACAGGAAGTCACCATCGACATACATAATGTCATGATCGATATAGATTTCTCCTTTCTCCAGATTCAAGACCGGGCAACCCGTTTCTTTGATGCTTTGGGAAACATCCACGCGCCAAGATTCGGTTCCGCAAATGCCGGCAGGAAGCAGGTTGAGCTGATCAGCGAAGGCTTGCGCCTTTGGGGTCAGGATCAAAGACCGATCGAGAACATAGTCGGTCTTTTCCGCACCCGGCGCTGCTGGACTGGCACCATGCGACACCAGATGACCCGTAAACGTATACGAGACAATTGGCACCTGACACAGCGGGTCCAGGTAAGACACAATCGTGCCCTCGAAGAGATTGTCATCATAGGTGAAATCTCGCTTCAGATGAAATGGCTGCACAGGCTGCCCTTCTTGATACGGTTGGGGCCGCAATTCGCAGGCAACAGACGTCCACCGGCCACGAGTTTCATCTGCAAGCATCATGACCGAAATGGCAGAATTTGTTTCGGAATTGGATTCAGCCTGAATGGACGTGCAGCCGATAAGCGTGAAAACGAATGCGCCCACAAATAACCGTTTCATTTGGATCTCCTGCTTGACTGAACCTTCGCAGGTAATTCAAAAAAGATCGGCCTCGGCAACTAGTCACAATTTTCTGATATAGTCTCAATATGAAGACTATTGAGTATCCACGGGGATTACAGATGGTCAAACCTTCGCTTCAACCTGGTCTTTCTTGTCCGATTACGCACACATTGTCTGTGGTCGGGGGGAAGTGGAAGCCGATTGTTATCTTTCTGGTGAGCAATGACGTTAATCGCTTTGGAGAAATGCAGCGGAGTATCGAGGGTATTTCAAAGCAGATGCTAACAAGACAACTTCGCGAGTTGGAGGCGGATGGAATTATCCACCGTAAGGTAT
Source organism: Pseudomonadota bacterium (assembly GCA_039817885.1). Lineage (GTDB taxonomy): Bacteria > Pseudomonadota > Alphaproteobacteria > Caulobacterales > Hyphomonadaceae > CALLCD01. The sequence goes on from JBCBUY010000009.1 coordinate 43,713, forward strand.
TCGCAGAAGTTCCGCCCAGGGTGGAATATTCAATAACTGAAGTCGGAAGAACACTTTATCCGGTCATTCATGCGATGCGTGAATGGGGCGAAAAGCGACTGTCTCGAGAGGCGTAAACTCGCCCCCAAAGAAAAAGGCGTCAGGTTGCCCTGACGCCTTGTTTTGTTGTGTTTGGCTTGTCGCTTAGTGCGCGCCGCCAGCAAGAACAGCCAGCATGAGCAGAGCCACGATGTTCGTGATCTTGATCATCGGGTTCACGGCCGGGCCTGACGTGTCCTTGTAGGGGTCGCCCACAGTGTCGCCGGTCACAGCCGCTTTGTGGGCTTCTGAGCCCTTACCGCCATGATTGCCGTCTTCAATATACTTCTTGGCATTGTCCCAAGCACCACCGCCTGAGGTCATCGAGATGGCGATGAAGAGACCGGTCACGATCACGCCGAGGAGCATCGCGCCGACGGCAGATAGTGCTGCGCCGAAGCCAGCAATCGGATAGATCACAACGAAGAGGATGATCGGCGACAGCACTGGCAACAGCGATGGTACGATCATCTCTCGGATGGCCGCCTGGGTGAGGATGTCCACGGCGCGGCCATAGTCTGGCTTGGTCTCGCCTTTCATGATGCCTGGCATTTCGCGGAACTGGCGGCGGACTTCCTCCACCACGTCTTGAGCGGCACGGCCCACGGCCATCATGGAGAGGCCGCCAAAGAGGTTCGGGAGAAGACCACCAAACAGAAGACCGACAACCACGTATGGGTTCGCGAGGCCGAAATCGACCTGGGCATTCGGGAACAGATATTCGATGTCCTGAGTATAGGCCCCGAAGAGCACCAGAGCGCCGAGACCGGCAGAGCCAATCGCGTAACCCTTTGTGACGGCTTTGGTCGTGTTGCCAACGGCGTCGAGCATGTCGGTCGTGTCGCGCACTTCTGATGGCAGCTCAGCCATTTCAGCGATGCCGCCGGCATTGTCCGTCACAGGGCCGAAGGCGTCGAGGGCGACAATAATGCCGGCTAGCGCCAACATGGTTGTGGTCGCAATGGCGATGCCGAAGAGACCGGCGAGGTTGTAGGTCAGGATGATGCCGGCAATGATCGTCAGGGCTGGAAGCGCTGTCGACTCAAGGCTGACGGCGAGGCCCTGGATGACGTTCGTGCCGTGGCCGGACTCTGATGCGCGGGCCACCGACTTCACCGGACGGTAGCTCGTACTGGTGTAGTACTCGGTGATGACAACGATCAGGCCCGTAACGGCAAGACCTGCGACCCCGCAATAGAAGAGATCCATGCCGGTCAGAGCGTCTGAGATGCCAATGGCCGCAGCTGCGCCTTCAATCTCACCAAAACCGCCTGGCAGAAGCGATGAGATCACAAAAGCGAGTCCGCCGAGAGACAATATACCAGTGGCAACGAGGCCCTTATAGAGCGCGCCCATGACATTGGTTGAGCCCGCACCAAGGCGGACAAAAAAGGTGCCGATGATCGAGGTCACGATACAGACGCCGCAAATGGCAAGTGGCAAGAGCATGATCTGGTTAAGGTAAGGCGCTGCTTCGTCGCCGCTGACGCCGAAACCCGTGCCAAAATAGATGGCCCCAAGGACCATGGTGGCCACGACGGTCACCGCATAGGTTTCGAATAGGTCGGCAGCCATGCCAGCACAGTCCCCGACATTGTCGCCAACATTGTCAGCGATTGTTGCTGCGTTACGGGGGTCATCTTCCGGGATACCGGCTTCGACTTTACCAACCATGTCACCGCCAACGTCAGCGCCCTTGGTGAAAATACCACCGCCGAGACGGGCGAAGATGGAGATGAGTGATGCGCCAAAGCCAAGCGCGACAAGCGCATCCACAACGACGCGGTCGGCTGCTCCGTATCCCATGGGTCCGGTCAGCAGGCCATAATAGGACACAACGCCGATCAGAGCGAGGCCCACGACGAGCATGCCGGTCACCGCGCCTGAGCGGAAAGCGACATTGAGGCCTGCGCCAAGGCTCTGGCGAGATGCTTCCGTCGTTCGGACGTTTGCGCGGACCGAAACGAGCATACCGATGAAGCCGGCAGCTCCGGAGAGTACAGCACCAATCAGGAAGCCGGCTGCGGCCTCCCAACTGAGGACAAAGCCCGCCACGAAGAACACAACAACACCGACAATGGCGATGGTGCGATACTGACGGCTGAGATACGCGTTCGCGCCTTCCTGAATCGCGCGGGCAATTTCGGCCATACGCTGATTACCGGTGGGCGCGCTCATAATCGAGCGAATTGTGATCGCGCCGTAAATGACTGACACGACACCTGCAAGAAGTGTCAACAAAAACCAATCCATAAGGATGTCCTCTTTTCTATGTCTGGTGCGTTGTAAGGATGCCCCTTGCCCCGCCCTGATTTGGTTGGCTCACTGCCAAATGGTGCCACAACACGCAAGACCTATCGCGTGCATGGCGAGACTGAATCGCAGTTAACTGGGCTTCGAACTCTGCAGATTTGGTTAACAGAGTGTTTTCGCGGGCTTTTTTGAAGGGCGGCTAGCCATGCTCAAATCCTGGTTTGGACGGGATCGGAACCGGGGCACCGCGCCAGCTGAGGACAAGTCCACCCGCTGCAGTGATGGATCCAATCCGGTGGAGATCAAGTCCAGTGGAGATAAGGGCGTCGGTTTTGTCTTCCGAGGCTGTGAATAGACACTGGTAGTCATCGCCGGAACTGACCGCGGACAAGATGCCGTCCAAATTGTTCGGATCTATGGAGGCCGCGAGGGGAACAGCGTCGAGCGCTAGCCCTGCGCTACACCTGCTGGCGGAGACCAGTTTTTGAACGTCCGCGATAAGGCCGTCGGAGATGTCCATTGATGCGGTGGCGTCGTGGAGAATGATATCAGCGATCCTGATCGGTGGTAGATGAGGCACGCGGTAGCGATCTGCGGCCTCGCCCTCTTCGCCCCTTTTTGCAGCTTCAAGGCCGACGCCGCCCCAGCCGATTTCGCCTGTCACCCAGATCGTGTCGCCAGGTTTTGCGCCGGAGCGACGGACAGGCTTGGCACCTTCGGATAAAGTGCCTGTCAGGGTGAGTGAGACGAACAGGTCGGACGGTGATGTCACCGTGTCACCACCAAGAAGGTCGATGCCCCAATGCGCGAGCTCCTCACCAAAGGCTTCGGCAAAGCGCGCAAGGTCCGTCTCGGGGCGATCATTTGGCCAGCCGAGGGTCAAAAGCGCTTCTGCGGGTCTCGCGCCTTTGGCAAGGATGTCAGAGACATTCACGCGAACGAGCTTTCGGGCGACGGTATCGATGGGATCTTGGGGGAGGAAATGGACCGCTTCGATGAGGGTATCGGTGGTTATGATGCGGTTGGCTGCGGGCAGCTGGGCAACATCGTCAGTGAGGTGCGCAGCCCCCGCGCTGTTCGCCAGTGGGGCGAAGTATTTGGCGATCCAATCGAATTCAGACACGGTCTCTAAGCGGCGCTGCCGGCCGTCCCGCGGACATCTTTGGCTATGTTATCGAGGACACCGTTGACGAAGCGTGGCTCATCCCCTTCGAAGAAAGCGTGAGCAACGCCGACATATTCATCTAGAATGATGCCCTCGGACAAATGATCATGGGCAATGAGTTCCGCCGTTGCCCCACGCAAGATCGCCCGGGTTGTGGCATCGAGACGGGTCAGTTTCCAACCTTTGTTGAGGCGTTCGACAATGGCCGGATCAATCGCGCCCTGATGGTCGACCGCGGCGTTGACGATTGATTTGAAGAGATCCGGGTCAGCTTCTTCGACGGGAATGCCGTCGGGACCGAACCCGAGGCGGTCTTCACAGAATTGCCGGATGACCGCTTTGGCGCTCTCACCGGTTTGCTCCATCTGATACAGCGCCTGTACAGCGGCAAGTCGTGCGCCAGAACGGCGGGCGCGGGTGACTTCAAATGGAAGCTTCTGATCCGTCATCGGACAAATTTTCTCCGAAGCTCCAGCATGGCGAGACAGGCATTCGCCGCATCTGCGCCTTTGTTCTTCCGCTTACGGTCTGCCCGGGCGAGCGCCTGATCTTCGTTCTCAACCGTGAGGATGCCGTTGCCGATGGCCAAGCGTCGTTGGATGGTGAGATCCATCAAACCACGTGCGCTCTCACCACAGACATAGTCGTAATGGGAGGTTTCACCGCGAATGACGCAGCCAAGGGCGATATAGCCATCATATCTCGCACTATCTGCTGCCATGGCAATTATGCCCGGGACTTCCAAGGCTCCGGGAACCTCGATGGTCTCGACCACAGCATCGGCCGCGCTCAGCACTTCCTTCGCGCCGGCCTCAAGCTCTAGCGTGATGTGCTCATAGTATCGCGAGGTGGCGATCAAGACGCGTGGATTGCTCATTACATATTTTCCTCAGTCAGTGGTTGCCACCCCTCTATGGTGAGGCCGTATCCGTCAAGGCCTGGCAGCTTGGTGGGTTGTGTGTCGGAAAGATAGGTCATGCGTCGAATGCCGAGCTCGCGGAGGATCTGGGCACCGACACCGTATTCGCGGAGCGGCACCTGGGCGTCGGCGGGCTCACTTGATTTCAGGCCCAGGCGCTCGGCGAGCGCGTTCGGACGCATCGTATTCACGAAGATAATTACGCCAGGTCCATCGGCCGCAGCGATGATTTTCATGGCGCGCTCAACCAGGCCTTCGCGGGGGCCCTTTTCGCCCAGGATATCGGCAAGAACGTCTGTCCGGTGAACGCGCACGAGCGTTGTTGCATCCGGTGTTATCTCACCATGGACAATGGCGATGTGCTCGCTCTGGTCCAAGGCGTTGCGGAAGACAACTGTCTTGAAGCCCTCGCCATAGGCACTGGCGAGCGGGGCCTCGACCCGGCGCTCAAGGAAGCGGTCATTCTTTCGACGCCACGCGATAAGATCCGCGATCGTTCCGATTTTCAGATTGTGCAGTTGGGCGAAGGCCACGAGATCTGGCAAGCGGGCCATTGTGCCGTCATCATTCATGATCTCGCAGATCACGCCTGCCGGATAGAGCCCTGCCATACGGGAAATATCGACAGCGGCCTCGGTATGTCCTGCGCGAACAAGTGTGCCACCATCCTTGGCGACCAGTGGGAAAACATGACCGGGAGAGACAATGTCAGTGTGGTCGAGCTGAGGATCGATCGCGACCTGAATGGTCTTGGCGCGGTCGTGCGCGGAGATGCCGGTGGTGACACCCTCCTTGGCTTCAATCGAGACCGTGAATGCCGTGCCCATGCTCTCGCGATTTTCCCGGGCCATCATATCGAGGTTAAGCGTGCGGGCGCGTTCATTGTTCATCGCAAGACAAATGAGACCGCGACCAAACTTCGCCATGAAGTTCACCGCTTCCGGCGTCGCAAAGTTTGCCGGGATGATCAGATCTCCTTCGTTCTCGCGATCTTCGGCATCGACCAGAATATACATTTTGCCATTGCGAGCATCCTCAATGATCTCATCGATGGTGGAGATAGCGGGGGAGAAGTCTTCGGCCATGATTAGTCCTTAGGTGCGTCGGCACCGATCATGCGGGCGACGTACCGCGCCAGCATATCGATCTCAAGATTGACGGGTGCGCCAGGCTGCAAATCACTGAGCGTTGTCACTTCCCAAGTATGCGGAATAACGGCCACTTGAAAATCTCCATTTGGCCGGGCGTCGGCGACCGTGAGCGACACGCCGTTAATGGCCGCTGACCCTTTGGTCGCAAAATACCGGGCAATGTCCGCCGGCGGGCGAAGGGTCATGCGAAAGCTCTCGCCCTCCTCTTCTATGGAGACAACTTCTCCGACACCATCGACGTGACCGAAGACGAAGTGGCCGCCAAGTTCGTCGCCAAGTTTCAGGCTCTTTTCGAGATTTGCGCGGGAGCCTGCCTGCCAGGTTCCGAGGACCGTCTTTTCCAGTGTCTCCGGGACCGCTTCGACAGCCCACCAGGACCCGCCCTCGGGTGTCTCTCCGAAATCGACAACGGTGAGGCACACACCCGAATGCATGATGGATGCCCCCATTTCGATGTCAGATGCCGGGTAGCGACTTTCGACCTCGAACCGGGTGAGACCGCCGCGGTGGTCAGCTTTGCGGATCGTGCCGATATCTGTGACGAGACCAGTGAACATGTCAGGTGCCTGTATTTGCTTGGTTAGCGGCGAACATAGGTCTCCAAAATGTCATCCCCAATCCGTTCCGTCGCGGTAATAGACCAATTGGGTGTGTTCGCCATTTCAGTGAGTCCGATTGATGCAAGGGCCGGCAGGCCGTCGCCACCGATCAGTTTGGGGGCTCGGAACCAACAAATCTCATCTATGAGGCCGGCGCGGATGAAGGATGCCGCCAGGTGACCGCCCCCCTCTACAAAAAGCGAATTGATCCCCTCAATGACACATCGGTGCAGAAAGTACTCAAGATCAATTCCGCCAGCTGCGGCACGTTTGCATGGCCAAAGCTCCGCGCCGGCCTCCCTAAGCGGGCCTGTTTCCGCAGTCTCGGTTGCAATAATAATGCGGCCAAGCCCAGCTGATGCCATCAGGCGACCGTTCACGGGTGTGCGGGCCCGGCTGTCGGCAATGATACGAACCGGTTGTACGGGCGGGAGTGGCACCGTGCGGGCGGTGAGCAGTGGATCGTCGGCGAGCACAGTGCCGATGCCAACCATGATCGCGTCATGCTGAGCGCGCATCTGGTGCCCCCTTGCGCGAGCCTCAGGTCCGGTGATCCATTGGCTGGTTCCATCAGCGAGGGCGATGCGCCCATCAAGCGATGTTGCAACCTTCCACGAGACGCGGGGTCTTGTCGCGTTCGGCGCAGCGCTCACGTTTCGTCTGCCTCTTCCTTGAGGGCGCTCTCTTCAATAAAGCGGGCAAAGTCGCCGGGATCGGTGAAGTCTTTGTAGACACTGGCGTATCGCACATACCCCACCGGATCTATGGCCTTCAGGGCATCCATCACCATGTCGCCAACCTGGTTGGATTTGATTTCCGCTTCGCCGCCGCTTTCCACCTGGCGCACAATGCTGGAGACCATTTGATCGACTTGCTCTTCGTCCACGGGACGTTTGCGCAGAGCCAGCTTCACCGTGCGGACAATCTTCTCCCGGTCAAAGAGGACGCGTTTGCCGTTGCGCTTCACGACAATGATGTCACGGAGCTGGGCGCGTTCAAATGTTGTGAACCGAGCCCCGCAATTGTTGCAGACGCGCCGACGGCGCACCGCAGTATTGTCTTCGGCCGACCGGGAGTCCTTTACGGCTGTGTCATCGGATCCGCAGAACGGACAACGCATGGACGCTTACGCTCCAAGTCCATTATAGATCGGGAACCGTGCGGTCAGCTGCTTAACTTCGGAGCGGACCCGGGCTTCAAGATCCGTCGTGTCGCCTCCCTCGGACAGACCGTCAACGATTTCACCGATCCAATTGCCGATCTGGGTGAACTCCTCTTCGCCAAAGCCGCGGGTTGTGCCTGCGGGTGAGCCAACGCGGATGCCGCTGGTGACTGCCGGTTTTTCCGGATCAAAGGGCACACCATTCTTGTTGCAGGTGATGTAGGCCCGCTCGAGCGCCTGCTCGGTCGCGTTGCCTTTGACGCCCTTCGGACGCAGATCGATCAGGGCAACGTGGGTATCGGTGCCGCCGGAGATCACAGCAAGACCGCTGGCTTCGGCGGCTGCAGCCATCGCTTTTGCGTTGCGGATGACCTGGGCAGAATAGTCTTTGAAGTCTTGGGTCAGCGCCTCACCGAAAGCGACAGCTTTTGCTGCTATCACATGCATTAGCGGGCCACCCTGGATTCCTGGAAAAACGGCCGAGTTCACTTTCTTTGCAATGGCTTCGTCATTGGTCAGAACCATGCCGCCACGCGGGCCACGTAGCGTTTTGTGGGTCGTGGTTGTCGCCACGTGGGCGTGGTCGAGCGGGTTCGGGTGGTGGCCGCCGGCGACCAGTCCTGCGAAATGCGCCATGTCCACAAGGAAGTAGGCACCGACCTCATCGGCAATCGCGCGGAACCGAGCAAAGTCAATCTGGCGCGGATAAGCAGAACCGCCTGCGATAATGAGCTGAGGCTTGTGCTCTTTGGCCAGAGCTTCGACCTGATCAAAGTCTATAAGATGATCCTCTTCGCGGACGCCATATTGGATCGCGTTGAACCATTTGCCGGATTGGTTGGGCCGTGCCCCATGGGTCAGGTGACCGCCAGCATCAAGGCTCATACCGAGGATGGTGTCCCCCGGCTTGATCAAGGCCTGAAAGACAGCCTGATTGGCCTGACTGCCTGAATTGGGCTGCACGTTCGCAAAGCCGCAATTGAATAGTTTTTTTGCACGGTCGCGGGCAAGATCTTCCGCGACATCCACGAACTCGCAGCCACCATAATAGCGCCGGCCGGGATAGCCTTCGGCATATTTATTGGTGAGAACGGTGCCTTGAGCTTCCATCACTGCACGGGAAACAATATTCTCAGATGCGATGAGCTCGATCTGATGCTGCTGACGTGTCTGCTCTTCAGCGATTGCCGTGAAGAGTTCTGGATCGCGATCGGCCAGTCCGATGTCGAAAAACTCAGTGGCGACGGATGCGCCGGTCAAAGTATCTGCCATGTCCGCGACTCCTCGTGAATTTGCCGTTCTGGATTAGGCCCAAGCCGCATCGACAGCAAGCGTCAATCGCGCATCAATGCCGGTGAATTGCATAGGCTTTGTCGACGATAAACTGGTGCGATTCGGCAAATTACGCTGCGACTTCCAGACCCAGCTGTTTCCAAATGGCCAGGATTGCCGAGATCAACTCGTCCATCATCTCTTCTGAGTGAACAGGGCTCGGCGTAAACCGCAAACGCTCAGTGCCTTTCGGCACGGTGGGATAGTTGATGGGCTGCACATAAATGCCGAAATCGAAAAGGAGAATGTCAGACAGAGCCTTGCAACGCTCCGGATCCCCGACAAGCAATGGAACGATATGAGATTCGCTCTCCATCACAGGGAGACCAACGGCCAACATCTTTTCCTTCAGGCGTGCAGCTTTTGCCTGGTGGATGCGGCGTAACTCACGGCCGTCCTCTGTCCGGAGTTTCTGGACGCTTCTCAACGCACCCGCAGCCATGACAGGACAGGTTGACGTGGTGAAGATAAAGCCGGACGCCATGGAGCGGATCGCGTCGACCATTGTGGCGTCACCAGCGATATATCCGCCCATCACACCGTAGGCCTTTCCAAGGGTGCCTTCGATAATGTCGATGCGGTCCATGACACCGTCGCGCTGAGCAACGCCCGCCCCCTCGTCGCCATAGAGGCCAACGGCGTGCACCTCATCCAGATAGGTGATGGCATCGAATTCATCGGCGAGGTCACAGATCTCAGAGATAGGCCCAATATCCCCGTCCATCGAGTAAACGCTCTCACAGGCAATGAGTTTTGGCCGGTCGGCGTCATCGTTCTCCATCAGAGCACGAAGATGACCCAAATCGTTATGCTTGAAGATTCGGCGGTCACAACCGGATCGTCTGATTCCCTCGATCATTGAGGCATGATTCAGCGCGTCCGAATAGATGATCAAATCCGGTAGAATCTTGCCAAGTGTGGACAGTGTCGCTTCGTTCGCGACATAGCCGGAGGTAAACAGCAGCGCCCCACTCTTGCCGTGCAGGTCAGCCAGTTCTTTTTCCAGATCAACGTGATAGCGCGTGGTTCCGGAGATATTCCGAGTGCCGCCGCTGCCTGCTCCGAAGCTGTCTATGGCCTCGTGCATTGCCGCTACGACATCATCATCCTGACCCATGCCGAGATAATCATTTGAGCACCAAACCGTGATCTCCTGTTCTTCGGCCTGATCTGGGAAGCGCGCGGTTGCTTTCGGAAAGTGTCCCCGGTGACGATGCAAATCGACAAACACACGGTAGCGCCCCTCGCCATGAATATTGGCAAGCGCATCTTCGAAGGCTTTCAAATGTCTCATAACAAGGCTTTCGTGCGGGTTGGTCACATAGATAATGGCCACCACCAAAAAACAAGCGATGAAGCTCACCCGCGCCGTTCTGTCGCAATATTTGGATAAGGTTAATGAGGGGCGAATTGCTGGTTAGCAATTGCGCCGGAAACTTACCAGTTTCGAAGGATTTATCTGTCATACCGGTCGGCAGCGTACCTCAGAGGGGCGCGTCAAAAATTAGAGTGACCCCTCGGGGTTTGGGTTGATTGGAGTGAACCTATGAAACTACGTAAGCTTATGCTTGCGGGCGGCGCTGTCGCCGCGCTCGCCAGCGTACCTGCGCAAGGTGCCGTCGTTGATAATCCGCAGTTCCGCGTTCTTGGGCTCGTTATCGTTTGGGGTGCCGATGGGTTCGGCTCAACTGCGAACGCACCTGTCGTGTCCGACTTCGTCATCGACAACGATGCCGGATCTAACGATGCCGACCTGATCACGACTGATGTTCATACGGTTGTGACCGGATCTTTGACACCAACGACAGACGCCGTCGCCACGAACGCTACGCCGTTCGACGTGACAGGCACTGGCGCATTCTCGACCGACATCAACAGCGATGGTGTTCTGGACGCATCTGACACATTCGGTGCTTTCACTCTGAACACTGACAACGATATCGACGTTGATCTGGAACAGAACTCAAGCTTCTACGTTGCGTCCAATACTGCTTTCTCGATCAATGGATCGGCAACGGCTGGACCAGATGCTGACACGTTCACACTCGACGACATTTCGTGGACGATGACTGTGCAAACAGCGCCTCTTGCTGGTGACACTGACACGTTTGGTGGCGCATCGCAGGACCCTCAAGGCGTTATCCCTGCCACGGTCGCTGACCTTGGTGACTTCGGCGCTGCTCCTGGTGCCCTTGTTTATGACGGCACGGCTGGACGCGCGACAGCTGCAACGCCAGGCACAATCCTTGAGCAATCTGTCCGTTTCGACGTGACGTATACGCTGGGTACTGGTGGGTATGATCTGTCTCAGGGCACAGGTCAGATTGAAGCTGATGTCGTTTATACGGTTTTCGTACCGTAAACGCCGATCAGACATAACTATAAAGAGATCGCCCGGCCCCGCGCCGGGCGATTTTTTTTGCCCGCGGCCTGCCCCTAGGGAACCGTTAACCATGACTTACACGGAGCGACCAAAGTGTAGGCAGTTCTTGGTGGTAACTTAAGCAAGATCTATTAGATAATACGGTAATGAACGTTTTTCAGAGCGCTCATAGTTCAAAAACACAACCTGCGAACGTCCAAACGGGAACTGCACGCGTGAAGAAGTCCGTCCAACTTGCTCTCCTCATTCTCTTTGGACTGATGGCTTATTTCGGCATCCGCGGATACATGCATAAGGCCGATACGCCAGCGGATACCACTACAGCCGTCCTGACGGTGCAGTCGGACACTGATAGCGATGAGCTTTCTGAAGTCATCTTCATTCGGGCGGAGGCTGAGCCGCACCCTATATTCCTGTCGCTGAAAGGCCGGACCGCACCGAACCGATCAGTGACCGTGAAATCCGCGACGACCGGCATTGTCATCTCAGCCTCGACGGCGGAAGGGTCTCTTGTCGGCCGGGGGCGGATGCTCTGCCGGTTGGATGTCGATGCGCGGCTGGCGCGGCTGGCGGAAGCCGAAGCAACCGTTGAGGCGCGCGACGTTGATTATCGTGCCGCCCAAGACCTTGCCGACAAAGGCTGGGCGTCACCCAATCGGGCTGCAAGCGCCAAGGCCACGCTGGACGCTGCCCAGGCTGAGCTTAACAGCGCCCGCATTGAGCTTGCGCGAACAGAAATCACGGCCCCGTTCTCCGGTGTGTTTGAAACACGGCTTGCAGAGATCGGCGATTTTCTTTCGCCTGGCGCGGCCTGCGGTGTTGTAACGGATCTCAACCCGATCAAGGTTGAAACCGACGTCACTGAAGAGTTCGCGACCCAGCTTGCGCTCGGGGCTCCCGTGAGTGTGGCGATTGTCGGTCTTCCATCGCAAGACGGCGCAATCTCCTACATTTCGCGAACCGCTGAGGACAATACGCGGACCTTTCGGGTCACTGCGGAAGTTCCGAATGATGACGGTCGGATATCGGCCGGGCTGACGTCGAATATGAGGGTGCAGCTTGGCGAGGCGATGTCGATTCCGATCTCGGCGGCCCTTCTAGCCCTTCACGATGATGGACGCATAGGCGTTCGATATATTGATGAGACGGATACGGTTCAGTTCTCCGAGGTCACGGTGGTCGATGATACCGGAGATGTTGTCTGGGTGACGGGCTTGCCCTCTCGCATCCGCCTGCTCGCCGCCGGCCAGGAATATGTCGGCGAAGGCACGCGCGTCATGCCTATCAGCATCGAAGAAGCGAGTGCGCCATGAATGCGCTGATTGATGGAGCCATCGACAAGGCGCGAATGGTTCTCGTCATTCTGGTGTTCGCGCTTGTTGCAGGTACCGCGACATATATCGGCCTTCCCAAGGAGGCTGAGCCGGAAATCGATGTTCCAATCTTCATTACAACGGTCCCGTTGGAAGGTATTTCACCGGAAGACTCAGAACGACTGATCGTTCGCCCAGCCGAAACTGAACTTCAGACAATTGAAGGCATCAAACAGATGGACGGCATCGCCTCAGAAGGCGTTGGTCAAGTCGTTTTGGAGTTCAACATTTCTTTCAACCCCGAAAAAGCTGAAAGCGACATTCGAAAGAAAGTTGATCTTGCCAAACGGGAGTTTCCCGACGAGGCGAAAGAACCGGTCATCACTGAGATCAACACATCCCTCTTTCCCATTCTGGTGGTGAACTTATACGGCGACGTGCCCGAGCGCGGTCTTTATCGGATCGCGCGAGACCTGCAGGACAACCTCGAAGCACTGCCCGGCGTTTTGGAAGCGCGCGTGCAGGGTGAGCGTGAGGAAGTGCTCGAGATCGTTGTCGATCCCAACAAGCTAGAAACCTACAATCTGTCCTATCAGGAAATCCTAAATACCGTATCGGCGAACAACCAGCTTGTGCCCGCGGGGCAGATCGACACCGGTTCCGGACGGTTCCCGGTCAAGGTTCCTGGACTTATCAAATCAGCTGAAGACGCATTTGACCTGCCAGTCCGTCAATCGGGCAATGCGGTGATCAAGCTCTCGGACGTCGCGGATATTCGCCGGACCTTCAAAGATCGAGAGGTCTTCGCCCGCTTTAATGGCAAACCGGCCGTATCGGTGCAGATCATCAAACGATCGGGCGCAAATATTCTCTCAACCGTTGACAGCGTCAACGAGGTCATCGCGGACGCGCAATCCACTTGGCCCGATGCGCTCAGATCAGAGATCACGTCGGACCAGTCGGGTTATATCAGAGCGCAGATCACACAATTGCAGGCCTCGATCATGACCGCCGTTTTGCTGGTCATGATCATCGTTGTGGCAGCCCTTGGATTGCGGTCAGCCGCGCTTGTCGGCGTAGCGATACCGGCCTCCTTCGTTATGGCGTTCCTGCTGCTCGGAGCCTACGGATTAACCCTCAACACCATGGTCATGTTCGGCATGCTGATCGCAGTCGGTATTCTGGTCGATGGGGCGATCGTGGTGGTCGAATATGCGGACCGGAAGATGGCCGAGGGGCTTGAGCGCAAAGACGCTTATGCTGCCGCTGCAAAGCGGATGTTCTGGCCGATTGTGGCGTCAAATGCGACGACGCTGGCGGCTTTCGTACCTTTCTTGTTTTGGAATTCGCTGGTCGGACGTTTTATGTCTTACCTGCCCCTCACCCTTATTTTTGTCCTGACATCCTCGCTCATCATGGCGCTGGTCTTCCTGCCAGTGTTGGGATCGCTTGTGGGCGGGCGGGCTTCCGGAGAAGGCACGGATGACAATCTCGCGGCGCTGTCCGGTGCGGATGGAGATCCGGCCCGGACCCAAGGGTGGCTTGGCGGCTATGCCAGGCTGACACAAATGCTGATCAGTCGTCCGGCATCCGTCAGTATCGGAGCCGTGGCCGTGGTGTTTGCCGTGTTCTTGTGGTTTGGCAGCACGACCCACCGGGCGGAACTCTTCCTCGATATCGAACCAGAGGAGGTGTTCGTCTTTGTGAGCGCTCAGGGAAGCTTGTCTGCAGATGAAGAGTTGGAGATTGTCGAGCGCGTCGAGCGGGCCGTTCTAGGCACGAAAGGCGTACAATCGGTCTCGACAACGTCCGGCAGTGCGAGCGGCGGAAATGAGTTCTTTGATGGGGAAAGCCCGAATGATGCCATCGGGCGATTGCTGGTCACCTTGCAGACCAAAGATCGCGGATATGACGGCCGCCTTGCCGAAAACAATCTGCGCGAGAGGATCGCCGCGGTGCCCGGGGCACGTGTCGAAATCGCACGGCGCGAACAGGGACCTCCAGCTGGAAAAGACATCCAGGTATCCCTAACGTCCAACAATCAACAATCGCTGGACGAGGCCGCAAGGCAAGTTCGCGGATACCTCGATGCTCAAGACAATCTAATGGAGATCGACGATTCGCGGCCCCTGCCCGGTATCGAATGGCAACTTGATGTTGACCGGGAACATGCCGGGCGCTTCGGCGTGGATGTGTCTGAAATTGGCGCGGCTGTTCAGCTCGTCACCAATGGCGCGCTGGTCGGCCTCTATCGGCCTGATGACGCCCTCGATGAAGTTGATATTCGGGTCAGACTGCCGGAGGGCTCTCGGAGTCTAGACGCGCTCGATGATCTGCGGATCGCGACCCCGCAAGGCCAGGTTCCCGTTTCGCTATTCGTCGACCGTGTGCCGGCTCAAAAGGTGTCCTCGATTGAGCGCCGGGACGGCATCCGCGTTTATACGCTTCGCGCGAATGCTACCGTTCAGGGCGAAGGGCCCATGCGGGTGGCTGATATGAAAGAGTGGATCGCTGGTGCTGATCTGCCCCGGGACGTCGATATCAGCTTTCAGGGCGCGGATGAGGATGCCATTGAGGCGAACGCATTTTTCCAGAATGCGGCGCTGGCGGCTTTGTTCCTGATGGCCGTTATACTGCTTTGGGAGTTCAACAATTTCTACCATGTGTTGCTGACCTTGTCGGCCGTTGTCCTGTCGACCACCGGCGTTCTCATCGGGATTCAGATCTTCCTGCCCTATATTTCAATCTTGATGCTTGGGACGGGCGTCGTGGCGCTCGCCGGCATTGTGGTGAACAACAACATCGTTTTGATCGATACATTTCAGCGGTTGCGTGCAGATGGCCGGTCTGCAGAACAGGCTGCTATTGCGGCCTCGGCGCAGAGGATACGCCCTATTCTGCTGACCACATTTACCACTATTTGCGGTTTGTTACCGATGATGTTCCAAATGAACGTGAACTTCCGGGAGGGCCTCATTACGTTCGGAGGGGGGACCTCTGAGTGGTGGGTGCAGTTGTCAACGGCCGTTGTCTTCGGTCTTGGATTCTCAACGATCATGACGCTGATTGTGACCCCCGTCTGGCTCGCCTTGCCTGAGAAGCTTGGGCGCTTCCGGGATGAGCTTCTTGATCGAGATCGGGACGAGACTGTTCCCTACATCGAATTCCCAGAGCCCGCGAAAGACGATATTCGCCCGGCAGCTGAATAATTCCGTCTTGCCTTGAACAATTCGCGGTTTCCGGCCCATAAGGCTCGAATGGATTGGGACAAGCTGAAATCCTTTCACGCCGCCGCGGAGGCTGGCAGCCTGACGGCAGCTGGCGACGTGCTTGATATATCGCAGTCGGCGGTGTCCCGGCAAATCGCGGCGCTCGAAGAGCATTTGGGAGTGTCGCTGTTCCAACGCCATGCGCGTGGTCTTGTGCTGACGGATGCCGGCCATGCCCTTCACAAGTCGACCTTGGAAATGGCATCGGCGGCGCAAACAGCGATTTCCACATTGCGGGATCAACATGAAACACCGCAGGGCGACTTGATCGTAACGGCCCCCGTCGCATTCGGTTCGACATGGCTCGTGCCGAGGCTCGGGGCCTTTATAGAAACCTACCCGCATCTCAGGCTGGATTTGCGGCTTGATGACCGGGAATATGATCTCCTGAAACTGGAGGCCGAATGCGCGATCCGGCTTTGGGCCGCGGACAAAGCAGACCTTATCCAGCGAAAACTCGCAAATGTTGGTATGAGCCTTTATGCCTCTCCAAAATATCTGGAGACGTTCGGCACGCCTCAAACGCCTGAAGATCTCGATCGTCATATGATCGTCTCCTATGGTGACGAGCGATCGCCGATGCAGGATGTGAATTGGGCGCAGCGCATTGGTCGCGATGACAAACGCCCTCGAGAGCCCACCCTTCGCGTGAATAATGTCTTCGCCATGCTCAGGGCCGTTGAGGCGGGGCTCGGCATTGCGGACGTGCCTGACTATATGGCGACAACGATGCCAAACCTTGTGAAAGTCCTGGAGAGTTATCCCGGACCGAGCTTTGAACTCTTTTTCATCTATCCGAGTGATCTGCGCCGTTCAAAGCGAATTGCCGCCTTTCGAGACTTCATAACTGAGCAGATCGAGCCCATGCGGATCGCCAATCGCGCAAAGGCAAAAGCTTATTAGATTCAGTGGACTATGAATTTTCCCACACGTTTGACGCGCGCAAGGGGTGAAAAGCGGTTTGTGGGCCTTATATCCGTGCTTCGTCGGGTCCTGGTCGTTTCACACACACGACCATTTGTTTCCTCCCCAAGCTCGGCGAAAGACTTTAAAGCCGGGTTCGCAAGACGCGACCCGGCTTTTTTTCGAGATCGGCTCGATTACTCCGTCAAAGAAGCGCAGAAACGCTGTATGCGGAGACAGGCCTCGGTCAACGCCTCGGTAGACGTGGCATAGGATACGCGAAACGCCGGAGACAAGCCAAACGCCCCGCCGAAAACCGCGGCGACCAATTCCTCTTCCAGTAATGCGGCGCAAAAGTCTTCGTCGGTCTGAATGAGACTGCCCGCAGGTGATCTCTTGCCAATCGCCCCAGCACAATTCGGATAGACATAGAATGCGCCTTCCGGGGTGCCGCAGGTCAAGCCTTCGGCTTTGTTCAACTCAGCGACAACCATGTCGCGTCTTTGTTTGAAGATGGCATTGCGCTCGGGGAGGAAGGCCTGTGTCCCGTTCAAGGCCTCGACGCTCGCCCATTGCGAAATGGAACACGGGTTGGAGGTGGACTGGCTCATCACTTTGCGCATAGCGCCGATCAACTCAGCGGGGCCAGCGGCATATCCGATGCGCCAGCCCGTCATTGCGTAAGCTTTGGACACACCATTCATAGTCAACGTGCGGTCATACAGACCGGGTTCAATCTGCGCCATCGTTCGAAACGCGAAATCGTCATAGACGAGATGCTCATACATATCGTCGGTCAGGACCCAGACCTGTGGGTGACGCAATAAAACATCCGCCAAGCCCCTGAGCTCCGTTTCGGTATATGCCGCGCCGGTCGGGTTCGATGGCGAGTTGAGCACCAACCATTTCGTTTTCGGTGTTATCGCCGCTTCCAGGGCTTCGGGCGTCAGCTTGTAATTGGCATTCGGGCCACAAGCAACGATGCTCGGCGTCCCGCCAGCCATGCGCACCATTTCCGGATAACTCACCCAATACGGTGCCGGAACGATGACTTCGTCACCGGGATTCAAGGTTGCCAGAAACGCATTGAAAATCACCGGCTTACCGCCTGGTGACACATTCACCTGAGACGGCTCGTAGCTCAGGCCATTGTCGCGTTCGAATTTCGCGCAGATGGCCTCTTTCAGCTCTGGCATGCCGTCTGCCGGCGTATACTTCGTCTTACCGTCGCGGATCGCCTTTGCCGCAGCCTCCTTGATATTGTCGGGCGTATCAAAATCAGGCTCACCTGCGCCAAGACCGATGACATCTGCGCCGGCACGTTTAAGCTCAGACGCCTTGGTCGTGACGGCGATGGTTGCAGATGGCTGAACGCGGTTAACCGCCTCACTCAAGGTAAGTTGGGCTGGCATGTCGGCAATTCCTTCTTCATCAAGACGATTGGGCATAAGATCAACCGGCCCAACGTGCAAGTTGCCTTAATTCATAACGCTTTGCGCCTATCAACCGAACAAATTTCACATTTTGATTTGCCATATTTTCAACCTTGTATGGCACAAAGATTGCGGGGGCCGGTATGGGAGCCGGAAGACATGATGAACC
>JBCBUY010000010.1:0-61572 GCA_039817885.1 Pseudomonadota bacterium
TCGCTTAACTGCTTGCACGAACAGATCAAAATGATAAAGCAAAATCCAAAGGCCAACTAAAGAGAGCGGCACGGAAAATAGTTTTATCATTTTGATCTGTTCGTGCAAGCAGTTAAGCGAGTGCTATAAGTCGGTTCCAAGTTTGCCAGCCAAAAGAGTCTGTAGGGCAAGATTAAAGGACTTGCACCACTAAAGCTCATGTCTCCGCCCGGCGTGTGAGTTCAACGGCTCGTAAACGGTCCAATCTGGTGTTGGAACGGTCATCTGCAAAAACGATGGCAAAACGTTTGGAAGCAGTAGCGAGCATAGCGGAAAACCTAATCAACTTCACAAACGAAACCGGGTTCGAAGCGTTTGCAGTTATTCAAGAAACTGCCGATGGCTTTGTTGTCACTGATGCTGTTTCTACAGGAAATGGCGCAGATGGAAGTCCAGGCGTTGATGTTGGTGCAGCTCTCGACACGCTTGGAATCAGCAGTCAAAGTCATGATTTCCGTATAGGTGACCTGCATACACAGCCAGGAACGGACTTTGCATCGAGTCTATTTTCTCAGGATGATTTTGATGGCAATCAAGCCTCATTTGATGCAAGGGACTTCATGATCAATAATTCAAGCATATCCTCTATAAGTCGCCGTTTTCCCGGAACGCAAGTGCCATTGTTAGGTGGAGAGAGTGGTTTTCTAGGACGCTCGGTTGCCAAGAGAAACCAATCAGGCGGCTTTACGTTAAACCGTCCCCCTCGAAGGAGACGTAGATAATGAAAATACATATTGTTCCTGCAGTGCTTTTAATTACGAGTATTTTGGCAGGCCCACGTGCCTATACTCAGATCGATAATGACGTAAAAATTGTGGAAGAATACGCTCTGCTTGGTAATCAGCTCGATGACATTATCGCAGCTTGGAACACACTTTTAGAGCATAAAGATCTTTTGGAGTCACAAGGTTACACGCTCAAACCAGAGTGTTTTACTCATACACGGACTAAATGGATTAATATCAAAACGGGAGTTATTTTAACAAGACTAAATTTTGTGACCAAAAGAAAGTATCCGGAGGGCTGTGCAAACTCTGGTACTTTCTATCTTATTAGGGATGATGCTGAAGGTGAGTGGATGTGTAAAATTTCGACATCCTTGAGAACACCACTTCGAGACTGTCACCTCGGCCGAGAATAAGGCAGTCGGAAACAAGAAAAGTCGCTGCCAAACTTGGAGGGCAAGATAAGGGGGATTAGTTTTCCCCAAGGTCCAATGCCTTGTCTGCAAATCATTTACGGGACGCACTCCTTTGAAGTGAGGTCCCCTGTTTGCAGCCATGTCTCGTGATTATTGGGGATACCGGGTGCGCCCCTCATAGTGCAAGTTTGAGACGGTAGTTTACACCCGCAGCAACATCCCCTCGAGCGGGCGTCTTTGCCTCACCTATAGCCCGGCCAACCAACCGATATCTCAAAGACTTATCGAATAGTCTTATGCCAAAAACAGAAATGGTGCCCGGGGGCGGATTTGAACCACCGACACGCGGATTTTCAGTCCGCTGCTCTACCCCTGAGCTACCCGGGCATTCCGTTTGGGTTGGGGTCAGAAGACCGGGTGTATAGGGCGCGGTTGCCCTTGTGTCCATCCACCAATTCAGCTCTCATCGCCATGATCGCGAGACGGCGCTTCTTCTGCCTGATCTGCCGGTCGGCCGGGTATGGCATAACTGCCCTTGAGCCAACGGGACAGATCAACGTCGGCGCATCTGCGAGAGCAAAACGGCCTGTACTCTTTGGTGACCACGCGGCTCTCGCAAACGGGGCAAATGGGTTGGCTCATCGCGGTGTTACCTCAGTTTGATTGCCAGATGACGGCACCACATCTATCCGGGCTCCAAAGCGCGCCTCGATACGCTGCATATAACTGCCGGAGTGTTTTGCGAACAGGTTGAATACATCATTTGGCAGCTCAAGCGTTAAACGATCCATCGGACGGGCGCTGGCCTCTATCTCCAAACGCCTCATGCTGCGCCAAAGCTTGGCCGACGTCTGTAAGGTGCCGAAACGATCTAGCCATTGGTCGTGAAAGGGCTGCCGCCCCCAGGCTATGGCGATCTCCAAAAGACCGAACTTCGAGGGAATCAGAGCCTCTACGCGCCGATGACTTAGTTCTGAAAAAGCGTCCAGAAATGCGCTGCGCAAAGCCTGCCCCCTCGCCTTGCTGATGGGCCCAAGACAATCGAGCACTACGGTGCCACCGAGGTCTCGAAGGGCAATCTGCCGCGCCAGTGTCTCTACTGCTTCGAGGTTTATCTCCTGGGCATTTTGGGCACGATTCCCGCGGGGGTTTCGTCCGGATGTGTCAACGTCCACGGCGACGAGGGCGCGGGTTGGCGCAATTGTCAATCGTCCGCCTCCCGGCAAAGGGACCGTCGGCGATAACAGATCCTCAAGCGCCGCATCGATCTGCATATGGGCGTCCAGCGTCTCGATGATTGGTGGACCAGGATCCCCGCGCAGGCCCGCCATCCAGGCGTCTTCCGGCGTCTCGAAAGATGGCATGGTCTCGCCGTCAATTTTTCGAACCCGGGCGAGCTTGTCTGACCGGGCGCTGGACACGCAGACCACCTCGATACGTTCCCCCTCTACGGGCCGTGCCTTGTAGCTATGGGCAAGGAACAGTTCCTCGCCGCCCTCGCCTTCTAAAAATGATCCGCCCTGACCTGGAGCGATCCGCCGCACGGTCGCGGATATATAGCAACCTGGGAACACGCATTCGGTTGGTGTGGAGACCGGCTGCCACAAACTTCGGACCGGAGCACCATCCCTTCGGCAAGCCATAAGGCACCTGCCAGCCAGGCCGTCATATTTTAGGATGTGATCGATACCCATTTGATCGGAGCCTCAAAGCGCGCCAGCACCGATAAGCAGATTTCGGGTCTCATATAGAGGCAGACCAACGACAGCGCTGTAACTGCCGTTCAGCCGGGTCACGAAAGCGCCTGCTCCGCCTTGAATGGCGTATCCGCCTGCCTTGCCAATCGGATCGCCTGAGGCAACATAGGCCGCGATCTCATCGTCCGTCAGGCGCTTGAACGCCACACGTGTCAGGACGGTCCGAGACGTCACATCACCGCACGGCGCGCACAAGGCCACTGCGGTGATGACCTGGTGGGACCGCCCGGATAGGAGCCGCAGGCACTGGGTTGCCTCCTCAGCGTGTTCAGCCTTCGGCAGCAAGCGTCGCCCCAAGGCAACGACCGTGTCGGCTGACAGAACAAAAACCCCACCTTGCCTGCAGGCTCTGGCCTTCTCGACCGCAAGACGGCGCGCCAAAGCGCGTGGCGTCTCGGCAGGTTTTGGCGTTTCATCGATATTGGAAGGGACAATTTTATCGGGAGCAATGCCGATCTGTTCCAGCAGCGCAACGCGTCTCGGACTGGCGCTTGCCAGCACCAGCATCGTCTTATCGGCAGCCACAGGCCACGACTTATTTGAAACGGAAAGTGATACGACCTTTGGTGAGATCGTAGGGCGTCATCTCCACGAGAACTTTGTCTCCGGTAAGGACGCGGATGCGGTTCTTGCGCATCTTGCCCGATGTATGGGCGATAATTTCATGCTCGTTTTCAAGCTGAACGCGAAATGTTGCGTTCGGCAATAATTCCATCACCGTGCCGTTGAATTCGAGCAGTTCTTCCTTGGCCATAGGCCCTCCTATTGTTGCAGCGGGCCAGTGTCCCGCCGCGCTAAACATGGGGCGTTCACTAGCGTTCGCAAGGGATTCGAGCAAGCGGTGAGATGTGTTCCGTTACCGCCGACACTTATGCCGTTGGCAGCTTATAGTCCTTAAACGTCTCCCGCAGGGCGAGCTTGTTGATCTTGCCGGTTGCGCCGAGGGGGATCTCATCGACGAATTGGACATCATCGGGGGTCCACCATTTGGCAATCTTGCCTTCAAGGTTTGCAAGGATCTCATCCTTTGTCGGGGCTTCTCCCGGCGCGGCCTGAATGATCAGCAGCGGACGCTCGTCCCATTTCGGATGATAAATCCCGATCGCAGCCGCATTGGCGACTTTGGGGTGGCCGACAGCGATGTTCTCGATGTCGATTGAGGAGATCCACTCCCCCCCGGACTTGATGACATCCTTGGCCCGATCGGTGATTTGCATCGTGCCATGCGCGTCGATATTGGCCACATCGCCTGTGTCGAAGAAGCTATCTTCGTCCAACACATTGCCGCCATCACCTTTGAAGTACCCCGCAGCGATCGCTGCGCCGCGCACCATCAATCGGCCAGAAGTCTGACCGTCGCGCGGCAACTCATTACTCTCATCATCCACAATCTTCAGCTCGACACCAAACGGGGTCCGGCCTTGCTTCAGCTTCTGCGCCATGCGGGTGTCGATATCTGCGTTGACAAGATGGGGCGGTAGATTGCCCAATGTCCCAAGTGGCGAGGTCTCCGTCATGCCCCAGGCATGCACCACATCAACCTCATAATCCTCTTCAAATGCACGCAGGATATTTTCCGGAATAGCCGAGCCTCCAATAAGGACTCGTTTGAGATGTGGCAGCTTCAAGTCGTTCTCTCGAAGATAGCCAAGCAGGCCAAGCCACACCGTCGGGACGGCTGCGGTAATGGTGACCTTCTCGCTGTCCAGGAGTTCGTAAATTGACGCCCCATCCATCTGTGCGCCGGGCATCACCATATTCGCTCCGGTGGCAGGACAGGACAGCGCCAGGCCCCAGGCATTTGCGTGGAACATCGGCACCACTGGCAAGACGACATCCTCGGCCCCCATTCCCATGGCATCTTTGCCCATCGTGACGAGTGTGTGCAGCACGTTCGAGCGGTGCGAATAAAGCACGCCTTTTGGATTGCCCGTCGTTCCGGACGTGTAGCAAAGCCCGCAGGCTGTATCTTCTGGGAAGTCACCCCAGCGAACATCCGTCGATCGACCGGCGATCCAGCTTTCATAAGAAATTGCGCCAACCGAATTGTCCGGCAACCCTGCGTCATCGCAGTAGATCACAAAGGTCTTGATCGTCTGAAAGTGGTCTTTAACGGCCTCCACGATCGGTAGAAAGGTCGTGTCGAACACAAGCACCTTATCTTCAGCGTGATTGGCGATCCAGGCAATTTGTTCCGGGTGCAAGCGCGGATTGATGGTGTGCAATACTGCTCCAATCCCCATAGCGCCATACCAGGTTTCCATGTGCCGCGCCGAGTTCCATCCAAGCGTTGCGACCCGGTCGCCAAGGGCAATACCACCGTCTATCAAAGCGCTGGACACCTGCTTTGCACGGGTATGCACATCGGCGTAGGTCGTGCGAACGATCTCGCCGCCAACGCGACGCGTCACAATCTCTCTGCCACCATTTTGCAGTTTTGCGTGGTCAAGGATCTTATCGACCGTTAATGGCCAGTCCTGCATGATGCCTTTCATGGCATGTCTCCCTAAATTTTTGCCGTCTCGGCTCTGTTCTCGACGTTGCGTGAAATCTATTTCGCGGTAAGACAGAGCGCAATGGATGGGAGCTGTTTCTCGTGCGTCATTTTGCGAAATTAGCCTGTGTTTTCAGTTTGGCAGGGGTTTTGTCGGCTTGCGGCGGCAATGATCACGACGCCGGTGCGGCAAAGCCAGACGTTAGCTCTGCCGCCAGCTCTCGTCTTCCAGCCGTCAGAACGGACAATTTGCCGGATTTTTTCGACTGTGTGCGCGATACGAGAGGCGTCCTCGTCGCAGCCCACCGCGCCGGCCCGGTTCCGGGTTTCCCAGAAAATGCGCTGGAAACCATGGAACATGGTTTTGATCACGGCATTCGGATGTTCGAAGTGGACGTTGCGACCAGTCGAGATGGGGTCTTGTTTCTATTGCATGACCGCTCGCTCGGTCGGACCACGACGGGCGACGGTCCCGTTGCGGACACGGATTGGGCCGAGATTAGCCAGCTGAAATTGGTTGATAATGACGACGAGGAAACGGACTTCACGCCACCGCGTCTCGACGATGTACTCGTTTGGGCGAAAGAGGTCGGCGCAATAGTGGAACTCGACAAGAAAGAAACAACTGGTTGGCGAAGTGTTATTCGCGCGGTTGAACAGACCGGGGCACAGAACAATGTCCTACTGATTACCTATACCGACGGCGATGCAGCTCTTGTGCAACGTCTTGCGCCGGATCTCATGCTGACGGCAGGCGCACGAGGCGGCCGCGACGTCGCCAAGCTTGAAGCGCTCGGTGTTGATCGCGAAAAGCTCGTCGCGTGGACGGGGACGCAAAATGAAGACGCAGCCGCCTGGGCACGCCTGGCGAGTGAAAATGTTGAGGCCGCCTTTGGCACCCTCGGCCGGCGTGGAGAGCGTCTAGACGATGCGTATTGGGCCGACGGTGACCCATCGGAGTATGAGGATCTTGTTGAGAACGGCGTGGTTCTCCTGGCCACTGACGCGCCGTTGCGCGTTGCCGACGCGTTATCTCAGGACGATCGCGCCCTAAACGCCTGCGCGGGCTGACCCCAGCTCTTCGAGAATGGCCGCGGCAGCGATATCCGCAGCTGGCGAGTTGCCTAGCCCCATTTTTTGAAGCGCGGCATTTTGAGCCGCAATCTGAGCTGTTCGCGCCGTCTCATCTGTAAGCAGATCTTCGACCGTGCGGGCCAAGCGCTCTGCATTGAAATCGTATTGAAGAAATTCGGGGACGATCTCTTTGTCTGCGGCGACATTCAGAAGCGTTATGTATTTTGATGTCAGGAGAAACCGCGTCGCGATGAACCATGTCAGAACGCCGGATCTGTAGCCGGTGATGACAGGCGTCCCCTGCAAGGCGATTTCAGTTGTGATCGTTCCGGAGCAGGCCAAAGCGACATCGCTGGCGGCCATCAAATCGAACCGATCGTCTGGGTCGGCTCTGACAAAGGCCGGATGTGCGAAGTCATCGATCGCCCAGAACTCCGATGCGATCGATCCGGATGGCGCAAAGGCGAATTGCACACCCGGCTTTCGATCGGAGGCGAGCTTACACGCTTCGACAAGATGCGATCCCATTCGTGCAATCTCCGACGGTCGGCTGCCAGGAAACACAGCAATGAGCGGAGCCTTATCACCAAGACCATGCTTGTCTCGAAAGGCTGCTCCGTCGCCAGGTTCTGAGCGCGCAAGGGCCGGATGACCAATGACCGTCGTGCGAAGTCCGAAAGGTTCGTAATATGGGACTTCGAAGTCGTGAATGCAGAGCAGGTGGTCCACTTTTTCGGCCAGAGCCTTTGCGCGGCCGGGCCGCGTTGCCCAGACCTGGGGGCCAACCAGTTTGACAATGCGAATGTTCGGATCGGCTTTCCGCACAGCATCCGCCACGCGCAATGTGAAGCCCCAGGAATCGATCAGCACCGCCACATCAGGGCGGAACGCCAAGATATCCTCGACCGTGCTGGTCACAATTCGCTTCACAGCCCCATAGGCCTGCACACCTTCCCAGATCCCCAATACGGACAGGGGCTCAACGCTGATATCTGACATATGCTGGTTCAGCGAAACACCGGTCGCGCGTATCACGATTGACGGATCCCGCTTCAAAATTGCCGCCGCAGCATCCTGACCAAGCACGTCGCCCGATGCTTCACCGGCAACAAGATATAGGCGACGGCTCATGGCACCTGGCCATCGGCCGCCAAACCCACAATCACCATGCCGAGGGTGTCGGCGCGGCGCTTCAGCTCGTCCCGATCCACGAGTATGGATCGCTCCGCCTCAAGACCAATGCCCGCCAGCCCGGCACGCGCCGCCCGTTCAAATGTCTCCAGTCCGACCACGGGCAGATCCATACGTAAATCCTGGCCGGGCTTTGGTCGCTTCACAAGAACGCCCCGCCGCCGGTCTGGTGTTCCGCGAACCTCTGGAGGCAATGCCGGGATGCGCTCCAGCATGGCATTTGTGCCCTCTTGCGCTTCAACGGCGAGAACCAGGCCGTCGCACACCACGCAGCCCTGCCCGATATCCTCTTCGCCAATCAGACCGGCGATGGCGAAGGCCCTCGAAAAGTCAGCTTCTATGGTATCTATCGCTGCGCCGGCCATTGTCCCCGCAGGACATAGGAGATCGTTTGCGACCTCATCAAGGCCGGTCAGCCGAAAGCCCTCGGTCTCGAAGATATCACCGACCCGTCGCATCAAGGCATCATCCCCTTTCGTCGCAGCGGTCAGCAGGTCCGGTAAATGGGTCATAGCCAGATCGTCCAGACCGAGCTCAGCAAAGTCTGGTCGTTCCACCTTGCCTGCGAAAGATAGATCGACACACCCCCGAGCTCTCAGGGTTGCGATGACCTCCTTCAAAGCGCCGAGCTTGATCTCTCGCCCATCAAAGCGTTCCAGCGATATGTCCGCCATGCCCGCCAGGCGCACCACGACCACGTCGCGGCCAGACGCCAATACGCACTCAGCAACGAGTCCCGGCAAGCGACCTGCACCGGCAATCAATCCTATCGGTGCGGTCATGGGAGTTACTCCGGCATGCAGAGGGCGCGGCCAGAATTGTTCTCGATAAAGTCGAGGACGTCGGCCACTTCGGGGCAGTCGCCATAGGCTGCGCGCGTATCGTCCAACCGCTCGGCAAACGTCCCTTCATCGGCGAACAACATGCGATAGGCGGCTCGCAGATCATGGATGTTCTGGCGGTCAAACCCGCGTCGCTTCAACCCAACAATATTGATGCCAGCAAGGTGCGCATGATTGCCAACAACCGAGCCATACGGAATGACATTGTCCACGAGGATCGCACCCCCGCCGATAAATGCGTGCTGACCAATCCGGCAATTTTGGTGGACCGCGGCCAATCCCCCGGCCCAGACCTGTTCACCTATCGTCACATGTCCGCCAAGCGTCACATTGTTTGCGAACACGCATCGATCGTCCACCTTGCAATCGTGGGCAATATGGACGCCGATCATCATCAGGCAGTCAGCACCAATGGAGGTCAGGCCGCCAAGCTCTGGCGAGCCTGGATGGACTGTCACATGTTCTCGCAGAACGGTGCGTGGTCCAATCTCAATTCGGCTGTCTGGCCCGTCTTCAAATCCGAGAATTTGCGGCGGCGTCCCGATGACCGCGCCCGTAAAAATCTCACAACCGTCGCCGATATGTGTTCGGCCCTGAAGCGTGACACCATTGTGGATGCGTACATTCTCCCCAAGGACCACGTCGGGTCCAATCACACAAAACGGGCCAATGTCCGCGCTCTCCGGGATCACAGCGCCAGGCGCAACAATGGCGCTCGTATGGTACGCACTCATTTCGCTGCCTTCCGTTTGGCCTGCTTTTTTAACCAGACCACTTCGCGGTGCCAATCGGATATCGGCGTGGCCGGATACCCGCCCCAGGTTTCCCCAGCAGGCACATCGCGGCGAAGCCCCGAGCCCGCAGCAATTCTCGCCCCTTCGCCGATGGTTACATGGTCTGCGACACCTACGCGCCCACCAAGCTGGGCATTGTCACCGATCTCTACCGATCCCGATATGCCGCCATAGGCCACGATGATCACGTTCCGGCCAACCACCGTATTGTGGCCGATATGACATTGATTATCGATCTTGGTGTGCTCGCCTAGGATGGTATCCCCGAGCAAACCACGATCAACGCTGCAATTGGCTCCAAGGGTCACGCCATCCTGGAGAATGACCCGCCCGAAATGAGGCAGATCTTTCAAGTGCCCCTCGCCTGGAATGAGACCAAAACCATCCTCTCCAAGACGGGCACCGGCTAAGATTTTAACCCCATCGCCGATCAGGCTGAAACGAATGCTGGTATGAGATCCAATTTTGGTTCCCTTGCCGATCTGAACGCCGGGGCCAACATAGACAAAAGGCTCTATTCTTGCCCCGGCACCAATCGCCGCGCCGTTGGAGATCACTGCAGAGTCTGCAATCTCTGCATCTGGATGAATAATGGGAGGCGCGTTTTCATGGCGCTCATCCGTCACCCAGTCGTCCGCGATCTGGAAGTAGGAGACACGCGGATCGGCGACCTGGATATGCCCGTCCGCCTGGACATTGCTCCAGTCTTGATCCTCGCGGACAAGACAGACCGTTCCCTCTCGCTGATGGTCGGACCAGGCTTTGATCGATCCGTCAAAAAAGCAAAGATCTCCCGGTAGCGCGGAGTCGAGCGAGCCAAGGCTCGTTACAGACACCTCCGGCAAGCCGGCGGCATCAAGGCCCAACCGACTGGCCAGCTCTGCTGTATCGAGTGCGCCTTGCGGGCGATAGAAGCGCGGATCAATCGGCATCGCGCGCCCGACCGTCCTATGGATTGATCGTCGCTGGCGGTGCCTGCTGTTCTGGCAACCGCGCCCGGGTGACATTGATCGTCGTCGTGGCGGCATTCAGCTTGGCAATAACGTCATCTGTCACATCAACACTTGGTCCAGCAAAGGCGACGACGGCACGATCCAGCATAATGTCGGCACCGCGCTCTGTGAAAACCTGCTGAAGAACAGGCTGAAGCACGCGGCTCAGTTCACCGACAGCGTTTTGCTCGGTTAGCGCCAATTCCTGGCGAGCAACTTGTTGCCTCACAGCAAGTGCTTGTTGTTTCTGAGCGAAAGCTTGGACCAGGCTGACGAGTTCAGGATCGGCCGCAATGGCTTCCTGACTCATGTTTGCTGTCCGAGACTGGAGCGCACGCCCCTCGGTCTCCAATGCGCTTGCTTCCGGAGTGAGCTCCGACTGCATTGTCTGGCCGATGGCTTGAAGCTTGCGCTGCAGATCCTGCCCTGCCGCGCTCTCAGCGGCGATACGTGCCTGATTTACAACGATTATTTTACTTCCCTGGGCGGAAGCGTCCATGGGAAAAGCCGTCAGGGCGGCGAGTGTCATAGTCAAGGCCGCGATAAGCATACGAAATGAGGCCATGATGGTACTCCTAGGGTTAAAACCTTGTGGTGGTGCTAAAGCGGAAGCCTCGAGGTCTGTCAAAGGCCTCCTCTGCAATAACTTGCGCGAAATCGAAGCGGATTGGACCAAATGGTGAGTCCCAGAACACGCTTACCCCGGCCGCTGCGCGGAAATTCAAGTCGTCCTCGATCCGGGTAATCACATTTGTGAGCGGGTCTTCATTCGGCTCGTTGCCGAACGCTGGGTTGGGCACACCGAACTGAACCACCGGTTCCGAAATCACTTCATCTTCCAGGACACCGAGTGCGCCCGCGTCTACAAACAGTGCGCTACGGATGCCAAATTGTTCTGGAATGACATCTGGAAGTGTGACTTCCAATGTGCCCTGGTAATAGGCCTGTCCGCCGAGCGCTGCCCCACGGAACACGCGGCCGGTCGGCACGCCGTTTTCATCAATCTCAAAATTACCGACGCGGGGGCCGATGCCCGCAACGTTAAAGCCACGGAAATTGTTGCCGCCCCGGAAGAAGCGATTATTGATCCGTAATGTGTCTTCATCGCTGAAGTCGAAGATCGCGCCAGCTGACAGACGGAGGCTCGCCCGAATTCCCGGCAACAAGCCGCGATAGGCCGCCCCGGTGATTTCGGTCCGCAAGAATCTCACATCTCCCCCAAGACCGGCTATGTCCTGTGAAATACTGAAATCAAAGCCCCGTGTCGGCGCGATCGGATCATTCCGGCCGTCCCACTGGAACGTGTATCCAATCGACGATGTCAGTTCAGAGCGCTCACTGAAACAAATCGTCGGAATAACAACCCGTGCATCGGAACACTGGTCGACGACAGCAAGCCCATCGGGGAACGGATCGGCGAAGGGCGAAACCGGCGTCTGCAGGAAGGGACCATCAGGAGCTTCTGGATCGACGGGGATCGGATTGCCGTCGACATCCAACGCAGCGGTGAAGGCATCCGATCCGTCCGGATTGATCACGACCGGAATGTCGGTGACCGTAATCTCGTCCTGCGAGATCCGATATCTCAGCGACAATTGGCTACGCCGCGTGACCGGGAAACCAAAGTTGAAGCTTGCCCCAAAAGACTGCGACTCAAACGCCGACACATCGGAAAAGTCCGTGCGCGTCGCGAAGACGCTGACCCCAGCGGCGAGGTTACGCCCAAGGAATTGAGGTTCCTGATACCGCAGATCAACAATTTGCTGCCGATTGGACGCCGACACACGGGCAATCGCTGTTTGTCCGCGGCCCCGCAGGTTTCGTTCGGACACACTAATGTCAATAAGGAAGGCGTCGACAGATGAGAAACCCGCCGCAAGCGAGAGTTCACCGGTTGGTTGCTCCTCGACGGACAGATCGACGATGGTGCGGTCTGGTTCGGTCCCGGGCAGCTCTTCGATTTCAACTTCGCTGAAATAGCCAAGCGCTCTCACCCGATTTCGGGACCGGTCCAGCAGAACCCGGTTGAAAGCGTCGCCCTCCGAGATCTGCAGGCGTCGGCGGACCACACGGTCGAGCGTCCGGGTGTTTCCAACAATATTGATGCGTTCGATATAGACGCGCGGGCCTTCATCCATCGCGAAGGTGACATCGATCCGGCCTGTTTCGGGATTCGGTTCGATGCGCGGGATCACGTCGACAAATGCGTAACCAGAAATGCCTGCAGCGGCCGTTAGGTTATCGATGCTCTGCTCGATGAGGTCGCCCTCATAGAGCTCCCCCTCTTGAATGGGAACAGTTCGCACCAGCTGTTCACCATCCAATTTATCGAGCGATGTCTGGACTTTGATTTCGCCGAAATCGTACTGGCGACCTTCATCGATTGTGAAGGTGATGTACCAGTCTTTCTGGTCAGGTGTCAGCTCGGCCACAGCGGAGGTGACGCGGAAGTCATAATATCCGCGGTTCTGGTAGAACTGGCGCAGCAATTCTCGGTCGAACTCGAGCCGATCGGGATCATAATTGTCGTTTGAGCTGAAAAAACGCCAGAGGCGGGATTGTTTGGTGACCAACTCGCTCCGCAAGCGACCATCGGAATATTCTTCGTTTCCAATGAAATTGATCGCGCGGACCCCCGTCGTCGGCCCATCGGTGATCTCGAAAATCAGGTCGACACGGTTTTGATCGAGCGGTTTGTATTGCGGGTTTACCTGGGCTGCGAACCGTCCTGACTGACGATAAAGCTCCAGAATGCGTTGGACATCGGCCTGAACCCGCGCGGCGGTGAAGATACCTCGCGGTTCCGCCTGGATCTCTTCGCGGATTTGATCATCATCGATTGCACTGTTGCCCTCGAAGAGCACGCGATTGATAATGGGGTTCTCCACAACCCGCACAACAAGGTCAGCATCCCGCCGACCGATTTCGACATCTGCAAAGAGCCCTGTGGCAAACAGCGTCTTCAAGGAGATATCAAGCCGCTGTGGGTCAAATGGATCGCCAGGCCCAAGCAGCAGATAAGACTGGATCGTGCGCGCCTCGATCCTCTGATTGCCTTCAACAATCACAGATCTAATTGACCCCGCCAGGGGATCTGCGGAAGCCTCTGGTGCTTGTCCAAAAGCAGGACTAAGGCACGAGAGGCCGGTAATCCCGGTCATCATTGTCGATGCCAGGAGAGATACAGACAGTATCGAACGCATACTACTTTCTCGGATAATCCCTCGTGCTACCGTCCCGCATTTACGCCCCGCCCAGAATTCCGGTTTCCACAATATCACCCCAAGTGACGAACACTGCCATAGTGAATAGCAGCACAAGGCCAATCGTGAGGGCTGTCTCCTGTATCTTTGCCGGCACCGCATTGCCCATAACTGCCTCATAGAGGTTGAACGCAAGATGACCACCATCGAGTACAGGCAGAGGAAGAAGATTGAAAAGGCCAATCCCTACCGACACGAAAGCACATATATTGAGAAGGTTCAGCGAAACGAGCAGCAAGCGCTGGCTTAGGGGGATCTGCTCGATATTGAGCGTTGCCGTAACAGCCTTGCCGGCGAGATCACCAATACCCACCGGCCCGCTAAGTTGATTCAAAGGCTCACGCCCGGTCACCATGCGACCAAGCACTTTGCCAGTCAGTCCGATGACATCCACCGTCTGAACAATGCCGTGCTGAGCCGCTCCGAACAGGCCGAAACGCTCATGCCCCACGCGTTCCACGGCGAGACCGACATTGATCGCACCCACCTGATTTGTCTGACCAAGGCCATTATCCACGGCCATCCGGATCGGGGTCACAACAAGATCGATCGGAGCACCATTTCGCTCTAGCGTCACGGTCAGATCGTCACCGGTAGACAGCTGAATCGTTCGCCGCACCTGAGCATTATCGGTGACCTGTTTGCCGTCGATGGCCAGAATCACATCACCGACTTCAAACCCAGCAGCGGCCGCAGGACCGCCTTCGTTCACCGCGCCGATTGCAACGCGCTCAAGCGGCTTTCCGGTCACAAGCGCCAAGCCAGCAAAAATGACCATGGCAAGAATGAAATTTGCCACCGGCCCCGCGAGAAGAACAATGGATCTCTGACCGACAGTCAGCTCGTGAAAGGGCCGACCGACCGGGGCCGTATCGATATGCCCAGCATCCCCCGGCATCTGGTGCTCGCCAACGAATTTGACGAACCCGCCGAGCGGGATCCAATTGATCCGCCAGCGCGTGTTTCGTTTGTCTTTGCGTTCAAAAATGGATCGCCCGAAGCCGACCGAAAACGACTCCGCCGCAGCGCCATAAAATCGGCCTGCGAGGTAGTGGCCAAGCTCGTGCACCACCACCACAACACCGAGAAGAAAAATAAGGCTGAGAACCGAAATGGGTCCCTGGCTGAAAAAGCTGTCCAACCGTTTTCCTCCTATCGCCCTTCGGCGGCCACACCGCGAAGATGACTTTGCGCAACCGCACGTACCTCAGCATCAATCCTGCGCACATCATCGAGGCAGGATGGTACAGTGTTCGCGAGTCCTTGTGCAGCAAAGTGTTCCAATGTTTCCAACACAGTAGAGCTTATGTCCATAAACCCGCATTCGCCCGCAATAAATGCAGCTACTGCTGCTTCATTAGCAGAATTTAATACTAAAGGTGCCGCCCCACCGGCACGCAAGGCCTGTTTGGCGAGGGCAATCGCCGGGAAGCGGTCATAATCTACCGCTTCGAAATCAAGTCTTGCAATCTCGGTGAGATCCAGCCGTTTGACATCGGTCTTCAGTCTATGATCGGGCCAGGACA
The DNA here is from genome assembly GCA_039817885.1 of Pseudomonadota bacterium. GTDB lineage: Bacteria > Pseudomonadota > Alphaproteobacteria > Caulobacterales > Hyphomonadaceae > CALLCD01. The sequence continues at coordinate 15,114 of JBCBUY010000010.1, forward strand.
AGGCAAATGCGATAGGTGTCCGCATATCTGGCTCGCCGAGTTGGGCCAAAACTGATCCGTCCGTATAGGCGACCATGCTATGGATAATCGCCTGGGGGTGCACCACGACATCAATCTCATCCGGCCCCATGTCGAACAGAAACGCAGCCTCCATCACTTCAAGGGCTTTGTTGAACAGGGTCGCACTATCTATCGAGATTTTGAGACCCATTGACCATTTTGGATGGTTGCGGGCGTCCTCGACGGTCATCCCCCGCATCTTCTCCAGGGGCGTCGTTCGAAACGGTCCTCCGCTAGCGGTCAGGATCAATTTCTCAACGGATTCACGACCAGACAGAACTTGGAAGATCGCGCTGTGTTCAGAATCCATGGGCACGATACGTGCCCCTTTTCGATCCGCCGTTTCCATGATCAGCGATCCGGCTGAAATCAGGCTTTCCTTATTGGCTAGCGCGACATCGTTTCCGGCTTCCACGGCCGCAAGTGTCGACGCGACGCCCGCAGATCCAACAATGGCCGCGACGAGCCTGTCACAGGGGCGGGCAGCCGCCTCGACAAGGGCAGAGTTTCCCGCCGCCACATCGATATCGTGCCCGCTTAGCCGCGCCTTTAGATCGTCATATCTGTTTTCGTCTGCGATAACGGCCTGACGCGCGCCAAAGGCGATGGCCTGATTGGCCAGCGCTTCGGCGTCCTGACCAGCGGCCAATACATCAATGTCGAAGGACGGCATCCCCTCAAGACCGTTGCAATGCTCAATCACGGAGAGGGTCGAGCACCCGACCGAGCCAGTCGATCCAAAAATCGAAACGGTGCGCATCTCCATGCTCTATGCTCCCGGTGTCAGATGCACTGACAAAGACGGAACAAGCCGCACAATGACAAGGGTAATGAGTGTCGCCGTGCCAAATCCATCCAATCGATCCATAACCCCGCCATGACCGGGAAGAAACCCGCTTGTGTCTTTGACGCCATACTGGCGCTTCAACTGAGACTCGAAAAGATCACCGAACTGCGCAAATATCGACGCGGCGACCCCTACAAGGGCCCATGATATGACCGGTCCTTCAATCAGCATGCCAAACGCGCCGCCGGCAAGCGCCGACCCCACTGCTCCGCCTATGGCTCCGCTCCAGGTTTTGTTCGGGCTGTCATTCGGCGCAAGCAGCGGCCCACCGAATTGCCGGCCGACAAAATAGGCACTGGTATCGGATGCCCAACTCATCAACATAATGCCCATGGCTAGGGCAAAACCGGCCTCTGGCTGGGCCCTCAAGGCTTGGAGCGCGAGCGGCATGCCGCCGGTGTAAAGCGTTCCGAGAAGCGCCGAGCTTCGTTCTCCTTTGCCATATTCGACAATTGCTGCAAGGGCGGCGGCACCAACAAGAGCAATCAACGCCCAGCGCGGATCCGCCAGAAACAACAGATTCGGGACAACCGTCCCGCCAATGATCAATGGGCCGACACGGCTCTCAACCATTCTCGCCCATTCAAACGCCATAAGGGCGGCGCAGACGGCGGCCAGCAACATCAGCGCCTGACCGCCATACCACACCGCGGCCAACCCGATCGGCACAAGGACGGATGCCGAGGCCAATCGCAGTAAGAGCTCTCGGCTCACGTCCCGTCCTCGGAATGGGCGCTGTGCATCAGCGTGCCTTTGATCCCACCGTACCGAATCTGCGTTCCCGCCCACAGAATTCGTCGATGGCTTTGACCAAGTGCTCCTTCTCGAAATCAGGCCACAGAACATCCAGCATCAGAAGCTCTGAATAGGCCACCTGCCACAGAAGAAAATTGCTGATCCGATACTCTCCGCTTGTCCGGATGACGAGATCAGGATCAGGCAAGCCATAGGTATCGAGCGCTTGTTCGATCTGCTTTTCATCTATGTCATCCGGTGCCAGCTCACCGGCAGCGACACGATCAGCCACCCGCCGCATGGCGCGCACAAGTTCATCCCTCGCGCCATAATTGAACGCGATGGTCAGGAAGGCATGGGAATTGTCTTTTGTGTCCCGCTCCGCCTTTTCGATCAGTTCAGCGATATCGTCCGGCACTGTTGTCCGATCACCGATAATCCGCACACGCACACCACGCTCCGCCAACCGAGCAAGGTCCCGCCTGACATAACTGCGGAGGAGGCCGAACAAGACGTTCACCTCGTCGACCGGCCTGCGCCAATTTTCCGTGGAGAAAGAGAATACGGTCAGATATTTGATGCCAAGCTCGCCCGCTGCATCAACGGTCCGCCGCAGCGCCTCTACGCCGCGCTCGTGACCGGCTGATCGCGGCATTCCCCGCGCCTTCGCCCAACGACCATTACCATCCATAATGATCGCTATGTGACGGGGCAGAGCGTCGCCTCCAGTCTCTGGGCAGTATGCGCCTGGGTTCGGAGCGGGGACGGTCAAACCTGCATAATCTCCGCTTCTTTGGACTTCAGCGCCTCATCAATCCGGCCGATAAATCCGTCGGTGAGTTTCTGAACATCCCCCTCTAGAGACTTCTGCTCATCCTGGCTGATATCACCGTCTTTTTCCATTTTCTTCAGGCCATCCATGCCGTCGCGACGCACATTCCTGACCGCTATGCGGGCGGCCTCAGCATACCGCCCAGCGACCTTGGTCAATTCTACACGCCGTTCTTCATTCAGAGGCGGTATTGGAATACGTAAATTTGTTCCGTCCACGACGGGATTAAGGCCAAGTCCGGCGTCGCGGATGGCTTTGTCCGCCGCCCCGACGAGTTGCTTGTCCCAAATGTTGACGCTCAGCATGCGTGCTTCCGGCACCGACACTGAGCCGACCTGGTTAAGCGGCACATCCGACCCGTAAGCCGGCACCATAACGGCGTCGAGAAGGTTGGTGGACGCCCGACCCGTACGAAGTCCAGCGAATTCCGATGCGAGGTTGGTCAGCGCGCCTTCCATGCGTTTGGAAAGGTCTTTCTCGTCATAGCTCATATCGCCGCCTCTTTACTTGGATATCAGCGTGAATGTCCCACGCCCATGCAAAACATCCTGTAGAGCACCTTGTTCATGCATGGAAAAGACCAGAATTGGAATATTGCTATCACGCATCAAGCTGACCGCCGACGCATCCATGACCTTCAGGTCATCTGCGAGGACCTGCTGGTATGGCAGTGTGTCGTATCGCGTTGCCGTGGGATCGGTCTTGGGATCGGCTGTATAGACGCCGTCGACCTGTGTGCCTTTCAGCAGTGCGTCGCAGCCCATTTCGGCGGCGCGAAGGGCGGCACCGGTATCCGTCGTGAAGAATGGATTGCCCGTCCCGGCCGCGAAAATCACCACCCGCCCCTTCTCCATATGGCGGACAGCCCGGCGGCGGATAAATGGTTCGCAGATCGACTCCATGCGGATCGCCGACTGAACGCGCGTGGGCACGCCGATTTGTTCGAGTGCCCCCTGGACTGCCAAGGCATTCATGACCGTTGCCAGCATGCCCATACTGTCGGCCTGGGATCGATCCATGCCGACCGCGGCACCAGCGAGCCCTCGAAAAATATTGCCGCCGCCGATAACGACGCAAATCTCAGCACCAGCCTCCCGCGCAGCGCCAATTTCTTTCGCGTAAGTCAAGCAGGTCGGCATATCTATGCCGAATTCACCCGGGCCCATAAGCGCTTCGCCAGAAAGCTTCAAAAGCGCCCTTTTGTACTTCAAATCAGATTGCTGATCAGCGTCGTCAGGCATAGGCGGAGTCCCCGATATCATTTGCCCGAGAGCTGATAAAGGATTCCCGGCCGCCTGTCATGGCAACCGGGACACCTCATTGTCTATTTTCTACAGAAAGATCAGCCTTTAGCCGCGGCTGCAACTTCAGCTGCAAAGTCTTCTTCTTCCTTCTCGATGCCGTCGCCCAGCGTGAAGCGCGCGAAGCCCTTAAGACTTGCCCCGGAGCTTTCGATGAATTTGCCAACTGTCGTGTCCGGATCAAGCAGGAATACCTGCTCTACCAGGACAACTTCCTTGTAGAATTTCTTGATGCGTCCCTGAATCATGTTTTCGATGATGTTTTCAGGCTTGCCGCTTTCCCGAGCCTGTTCGGTCAGAAAGGTCTTTTCTTTCTCGATCAGTGCCGGATCAAGTTCGTCCACGGTCGCAGCTTCCGCAGCCGGGTTGGCGGCGGCAACATGCATCGCGATTTTCTTACCGACCTCGGCATAATCGCCATCGCCTTCAAGCGCGACAAGCACACCGATTTTGCCCATGCCGTCTGCTTCTGAGTTGTGGACATAGCTCGCCACCGAACCAGAACTGACTTCGAGCTTCGCGGTGCGGCGGAGCGCCATGTTTTCGCCGATTGTGGCCACCATGCGCTTGACCATGTCTTCCACGGTGCCCTCACCATCCGGAGCAGGTGCTCCTTGGAGGCCTTCAAGCGTTCCGTCAGATGTCAAAGCCGTCTGCGCGATCTGGCTAAGTGCAGCTTGGAACTGCTCATTGCGCGCAACAAAGTCTGTCTCGGCATTGAGCTCGACGAGAGATCCGGTTTTCCCATCGGCAGACAGGGCGACAGCAACGAGGCCATCTGCCGCCGTCCGGCCAGATTTCTTGGCTGCCTTGGACAAGCCCTTGGCGCGCAGCCATTCCATGGCGGCTTCGGTATCGCCGTCGCTTTCTACGAGAGCTTTCTTTGCATCCATCATGCCTGCGCCGGTTTGTTCGCGCAGAGATTTGACAAGCGCAGCTGTGATCTGTGCCATCGGTCAGTCCTTCATGTCCCTGGTTTGGATTAGGTATGGTGCCTATTTAGGCTGTTGTTTCGGATTCGCTAGCCTCTTCAGAGGTCGGCTCTCCTTCAGCGGTCGGAGCAGGCTCTGCGTCTGCAACAGGTTCTTCGTCTGCCGCCTCGGCTATGGCAACATCCGCAGCGGCCATGGCATCCACATCTTCAGCTTCGCCGAGATCGATCCCGAGACCAGCTGTTGACTCGGCCAGACCATCGAGGACGGCGTCGGCAACCAGATTGCAATAAAGTACAATTGCCCGCGCCGCATCGTCATTGCCTGGGAACGGGAAGTCGATGTCTTCGGGGTCGCAATTGGTATCCACCACGGCGACAACTGGAATGCCAAGCTTCTTGGCCTCTTGGACCGCAATCGCTTCTTTGTTGGTGTCGATGACAAAGATCAGGCTAGGCAGACCGCCCATATCGGCGATCCCGCCAAGTGCTCTTTGCAGCTTGTCTTTCTCACGTTCGAGGTTGAGCAATTCTTTCTTGGTGAGACCGGCACCGCCGTCGCCTTCAAACATTGTTTCCAATTCTTTGAGGCGCTTGATCGAGTTCGAAACGGTCGACCAATTGGTCAGCGTGCCGCCGAGCCAGCGATGGTTCATATAATACTGAGCACAACGTCCAGCTGCTTCAGCAATCGGTTGCTGTGCTTGGCGCTTCGTGCCGACGAACAGGACCCGGCCGCCTTTGGCAACAGTGTCACGGACCTGAACGAGTGCTTGGTGCAGTAGAGGCACCGTCTTCGACAGATCGAGAATGTGGATCTGGGACCGATCACCATAGATGAATTGCTTCATCTTGGGGTTCCAGCGATGTGTTTGGTGTCCAAAGTGCACGCCGGCTTCAAGCAGGTCGCGCATAGAAAATTCTGGCAGAGCCATGTCTGTTTATCTCCAATCCGGTTGGCCGCCGCAGGAGGAATGAACTTACCTATAAAGATAAGCCCACACCGGACTATGTGTCCCGCGTGTCGGAATAGCGCGGCTTATATGGGGGATAGACTGTGCTTGCAAGCCCGCTTTTCTGCGTATCGCAAACGTTCTGTTCGCCAGCATGTCCCGAAAGCCTGCCGGGACACGTTCGTCCCTATTTCGGCAAAACACCCACCGCGCCAAAAGTGGGTGTCAATCGACACCCACTTAGCTCCCCTATTCTGCGCTGTAGCGAGGCTCAGAATCCTGAGGTTGAATGGTCAAGCAGCGCCGCCGCTGTTCGCAGCATAACCGCCTCAGACTCTTCGGGTGTCAGCTCCTGGTCTTGTCGCATAGCGCGCCAGGCGTCGAAGCAGAGGGCCGTTTCCAGCGCCGCAAAAAGGGTGTTGTTTGCGGCGAGGTCTGTGGGCAGGACACCGACCAATCCCGACCGCTCCAATGATCGGAATCTCTTATGAGAATCCATAAGAAAATCAGACTGAAAGCGCCGAATCCCGGCGGCTACCTTAAGGGGCATGATGCGTTCATACATCGTCGCCCGCCTCGAGATCAGCTGATCAAGTTGGGCCCGCCAGTCCTCAGCAGTGAGCGGCGACATGAACCCCGGCAGGAATTCGTGCTCGGCCTCTTTCATCAATTCGCGATAAAGCGAATCCATATCGTCAAAGAGCCGGAAAACGGTTCGTAGTCCAACGCCAGCAACCTCAGCCACCCGCGCTGCGCCAGGCCGTACTTCACCGTCACGCAATAGGTCCAACATGGCGTCGATTATAAGCTTGCGGCTACGCTCGCTTCGCTGACGCCGGCCATCGGTTTCTGTAGTATCTACGGTACTTTTGGTGGGTGTAACCACCTTTAAATCTGGGTCTTTTCTCATGACTTACTTCCCTCACAGGCAAGTCTAGCTGTTTGTGCACCAATTGAGAAAGCCTGCATTGCAGAACGCTTGTGCGCTGACCACTGGCTCGGGACCCTTTGGACCGGTCTGCAGCCATGCGCTCGCTACTGGCGTCGAGGGCAAAGCAGCTTATACTCAGCCATATGAAACGTGTCCTCCGATCTGCGCCGGTTGCGATGGTCCTTGGGGCTGTGATCTGGGCGTATATGGCGCTTTGCGGTCGAACGATCCGATGGCGCGTCGAGGGGTTGGAGACCGCCAAAGATACATGGACCCGGCCAAATGGACTGATCGTCGCGGCGTGGCATTCCACGATCCTGACATTGCCAACAGGGTGGACAAAATTCATGCGGAAATGGCCAGAGAGATCAGCTCCGTCGGCCATGCTGATCTCATTGTCGCCCGATGCTGAGCCCGTCTCACGGGCCATCCGCCATCTCGGTCTTGAAGGGATCCGCGGATCGTCATTTCACAAGCGCAAATCCAAGGACAAAGGCGGGGGCGCTGCCATAGCTGAAGCGTCGAAGCTTCTGAGATCAGGCGGTGCCGTTTGCATCACACCGGATGGGCCAAGGGGTCCGCGTCAACGGGCTGGGCTTGGTCCGATCGTGCTGGCTCGGCGCGCCAATGTGCCAATATTGCCCTATGCGCTCGCGACAGCCCCGTCGAAACGCCTGTCGACATGGGACAGGTTTCAGATCCCCATTCCCTTTGCGCGAGGAGCAATCGTGTTCGGTTCCCCCTTGACGCTCGCCAAATCCGGCACACCGGAAACCATGCGCCGTGAATTGGAGACGGCGCTGAATATTGCAACCCGCCGCGCGGAAGCTCTATGTGGAGCTCCACATATCGACCCGGAAACTCCTGCCGATACAAAAGCGGACGCCGCATGACCGTTGCGCTAACCGTCTACCGTATCGCCACGGCCGGGCTGTCTCCATTGGTCCCGCAGCTCCTGAATGCCCGCGTTGCTAAGGGCAAGGAAATAGCAGACAGGCAGAGTGAACGTCTTGCCCGCCACCTGCCGACACGACCCCGAGGAGAAGTCATATGGCTCCATGGGGCCAGCGTCGGAGAAACCCGCCTGCTCATCGAAGTTGCAGACGCCCTGCGCAAGCTGAGGCCTGACGCGTTCTTGCTGTTCACAAGTCAGACGCGCACGTCGGCAGAACTTGTGGCCGACCTTCTGCCAGAGCATTCGCAACACCAACTCGCTCCGGTCGACACACCGTCAGCGACGCGGCGTTTTATCGCTCACTGGGAACCAGATCTCTGCATCTTTGCCGAGGGTGAAATTTGGCCAAACCTGCTCCTGGCAGCGCAATCCAGCCATGCGAAACTTGCCCTGATAAATGCACGAATGACAGAAAAGTCGATCACGGGCTGGTCCCGAATAAAGCGAACGGCGCAGAGGTTGTTTTCCCGGTTCGACTTGATCTTGGCGGCAGACACACGAACGGCCGCTGGCCTTTCCCAATTGACCGGACAAGATGTTCCGGCCTTTGGAAACTTGAAGACCGTTCGCGAGTCCGCGCGACCAGCCGATGGGCCTGCACGTGTCGCATTTGCCTGGGATGGGCCTGTTCTATTGGGCGCGTCGACCCATCCGGGTGAGGAAGTCCTTCTACTCGACAGTTTGGCGCAGATGGCTGCCGGAAGCCGTTTGATCCTGGCCCAGCGACATCCCGAACGGGGCGATGATATAGACGCATTGTTGACAGCTCGCGGCGTTCGGTCAGCACGTTGGTCGCGCGGAGAGGTGCCTCAGCAGGACACCGAAGTCCTGCTCGCCGACACAATTGGCGATATGCACCAATGGTATGACATGGCCGACTGGGTCTATCTGGGTGGGGCCCATGTACCGGACATCGGCGGACACAATCCCCTGGAGCCTCTTGGCTTTGGCAAGCCCGTTCTCACCGGACCGCACACAACCAATTTCGCCGACATGATTGAGGATCTGAAACCGCTCGGTGCCATAACGATTGTAAAGACGGCAAAGGACATCGCTGCTGCCTGCACAGATGCCAACGCAACAGACACAGACGCGATCAATGCCTACTTTGCCACTGGCCGAAAGCGCCTTCAGGAGGCTGCGGCGAGACTTGTTGATCTTCTCGTTCCTGAAGCCGCCGAATGAAGGCCCCGCATTTCTGGTCTGGTCATCTCGACCCGCAGTCACGGGAGGCCGCTCCCCTGACCCGCGCTCTACTCACGCCGCTTGCCGGGATTTACGCAGGTATAACGGCCCGGCGAATACGTACCGCATCACCAACACTCTTGAACATTCCAGTGATTTGCATCGGCAATCTCACGGCAGGTGGGAGCGGGAAGACACCAATAGCCGCAGCCATCCGCACCCGACTATCGATGAGCGGGTTACGCACCGCAACGCTGTCGCGGGGTTATGGAGGTCGGCTTTCCGGACCTCTGCGCGTGGACCCGTCAAAGCACACCTCTCAGGAAGTTGGTGATGAGCCTCTTATGCTGGCGCTACTGGGAGAGGCTTGGATCGCGCATGACCGAGCAGATGGCGGCGAAGCGATGGAAGCGGACGGCGTCGACGTGATTGTCATGGATGACGGCTTTCAAAACTCATCCCTTGGCAAGGATCTGTCACTTCTAGTCATCGATACGGATGACCCGGTCGGAAACGGTTATGTCATCCCAAAAGGGCCGCTGCGGGAGCCGGTATCTGCTGGTCTTGCACGAGCGCACGGTATTGTTTTGACCGGAGACGGTGCCTGTCCAGCTTGGCTCGAAAATGCTCCGATACCGATACTCAGATCGCGGCTGATACGGAGCACTGAGATACCCAGCGGGGCCCTGATCGCTTTTGCGGGTCTTGCCTCGCCGAACAAATTTTTCGACGCCCTTGCGAGGGATGGGGCAAACCTCGCCGATACGGTCGCTTTTCCTGATCATCACCCTTATTCGGACAAGGATATGGCACTGCTGCGCAAGCTTGCCGCAGACCATGACGCAGGTCTTGTGACCACGGAAAAGGACATTGTCCGACTGACAAGGGCAGACCAAGCGGGTATTGATGTCATCAGAGTGACCGCGAGCTTCGATGACGAGGCGGCGCTTGATGAGCTTCTCGATCCGTTGGCGAATAAGGCGCTTGCATGACGGTTCAACAATATATCCGCTCGACCGATGTGGAGGATCGCGCGTCCTTTTGGAGACGCGTGCTATGGCGCATTGAGGCGGTCGCATGGGACCTTGTCTATTGGTGGCCAGTCTCGCGCCTGAGCCCCGAAAGGGCTTCTAATTTCGGGGCCTGGATTGGACGGCGAATTGGGCCACTGCTCAGCCAACACAAAGTCGCACAGGCAAACCTCCATCGGGCGTTCCCGGACTGGACAGAGGAGCAAGTCCAGCAGACGGCCCTGGAGGCCTGGGAAAGCGTTGGGCGAACAGCGGGAGAATTGCCACATTTGGAGCGTTTGAGGCCCTATGTGCCGGATAGCCGGATCGATGTTGATGGCGTGGAACATCTCGACGCCATCGAAGCCGCCGAAAACGGGGCCGTGCTTGTGTCTGGCCATTTTGCAAACTGGGAGATCATGGCATCGGTGATTTGTAACCGGCCGGTAGACTGCCTGGTGACTTATCGTGCGATCAACAACCCCCATATCGATCGCCGCATTAATGCTGTAAGACACGCCTATGGCATCGGCGTTCTGACACCGAAGGGACTCGGCACGCGATCTCTCATGGAGGCTTTGCGGGATGGTAGAGCCGTCGCCCTTATGAACGATCAGAAATTCCGCGAGGGAATTGCTGTCCCCTTTTTTGGCCATGACGCGATGACCGCTCCGGGCCCGACGCGCCTCGCTATTCGCTATGGCGTCCCAATAGTGCCCGTCTCCACCGTCCGCACCGGTCCTGCGCGATTCAAAGTCACCATCCACGATCCGATCTGGCCGCCGGCGGAGGGATCAATGGACGCACGCGTCCGCGATACTGTGCTTCGGGTCACGCAATTTGTGGAGGCCCGCGTTCGGGAAAATCCCGGACAGTGGTTCTGGATGCATCGCAGGTGGCCAAAAGCAAAGACCACTGGACACGTGACCACGACACCATAGGTCCGATCCCATAGTGTTTAGGAGTATCCTATGATCGCGACCTATATCTCCGCTGCTGGCTTATTGTTTGGAGCATGGGCCGGCCTCATCGCTCTGGTTCGGCCAAGTCAGATTGCACGCTCTCTACGCTTGCAGGCTGACCCTGCCAAACCTGGTGGATATGCGGAGTTCAGAGCCACGTTTGGTGGCGTGTTCTTTATGATCCACGCCGTCGCGCTGCTGATCGTTCTTCGATTTGAACCCTTGATCGGGGCGCTCGTTGTCCTGCCAATTGTCGGAGCGTGGCTCGGTGCAGCGATCGCCCGGACCCTGTCCATGCTACTCGATAAGGATGAGAACGGCGAAGGCGGAATCAATCGCTACTGGGTAATACTGGAGATTGTCATTGCTCTTCTGATTGCCGCACCGATCCTCACGGGAATTGTCTAACTCAGCGCTTCCCATGATGGACTTCAGTCGTTAGGACAGCGAGACAGATGATCAGAAAGCCACCAAATGACGGAGCGTCGGGAGACGGGCCGATCGAAACGAAACCGATCGCGACACAAGCCAAACCGGAAGAGATCGAGCGCCCCGCCCATCGCTGAATCGGGCGAAGGCGAGCGCATCGCCAAATACCTGGCTCGATGTGGTGTCGCCTCGCGCAGGGCCTGCGAAGCCCTGATCGCAGATGGCAAGGTGTTCGTGAACGGAGAGCGACTTCTGACACCGGCCGTGAAGGTCACCGGCCGCGAGGATATTCGGGTAGATCGAAAGCGTATAGAGCCGCCGCAAGCGACCCGGCTTTGGCGTTATCACAAACCCGCTGGCCTCATCACAACGAACAATGATCCTGCCGGTCGGCGCACGATCTTTGATGAGCTTCCCAAGTCGCTGCCTCGCACCGTAACGGTCGGCCGGCTCGACTTGAACACTGAAGGCTTGCTCCTTCTGACCAATAATGGGGAACTTGCTCGCGCACTCGAGTTGCCGAACAATGGGCTGGAACGCACGTATCGTGCGCGCGCTCATGGTGACATTTCTGAAGACCTTCTCGCGAGCCTGCAATCTGGCATCCAGGTGGACGGTGAGACGTTTGGCGCAATCCGCGCTGAACTCGAGCGCCAAATGGGAAGCAATAGTTGGATCACGGTGTCTCTCCATGAAGGCAAGAAACGCGAGGTGCGCCGCGCGCTCGAGGCCATTGGCTTACAAGTCAATCGGCTCATTCGCACAGATTATGGTCCCTTTGAGCTCGGCGAACTGCGCCCTGGCAGTGTTAAGGAGGTACCGGCTCACCGCATCGCCAGAGAATTGAGCACGATCTATCCGGCGCTAAAATCCGAACTTGCCCCAAAGTCACGATTTGAGCGCTCCGGTAAAAGCCGCTAGGCTGTTTTCCATATTCAATGGATCAGTCGAGCTTTCTTAGGACAATTGAGCAGATCGGCGACGAAGCGGGAAACACCATGGCAACCAAAGATTTGATCGTTCGCAAGGACGCCCCAAGAGAGGGCAGCTGGCAAACACATGATACGCTCCCCCTGCAACAGGGTGAGGCACGTCTCAAGATCGAAACGGTCGCCCTGACGGCCAATAATGTGACCTATGCGATTTTCGCGGATTTCGCAGGGTATTGGGAGCACTTCCCGGCGGCGTCTGCAGACCTTGGCCGCGTTCCCCATTGGGGCTTTGCCACCGTTTCGGAAAGCACCGTTGACGACCTTCCTGTCGGTACGCGTGTGTATGGCTATCTACCGGTTTCTTCGGACCTCATCGTCACGCCAGCTGGCTTCGATCCGACGGGCTTCACCGATGTCAGCGAACACCGGACCAAGCTCCCGGCATTTTATAGCCGCTTTCATCTGACGGCGACGGATCTTGCCTATCAAGCGGATTATGAAAACGAGCAGATGCTGGTCCGGCCGCTCTATGCCACAGGCTGGTTGATTGACGATTTTCTTATGTCAAAGGAGACCCTGCCAGCGCAAATTCTTGTCTCCAGCGCGTCCTCCAAGACGGCGCTCGCCTACGCCCACAAAGCGGCTACCCGGGACGGGCTTGTTCTTTCAGGTCTGACATCTGCACGGAACAAGGCGTTCGTTGAAAGCACGGGTTTCTACACGAATGTGTACTCATATGACGAGCTGAGTGAACTGCCAGCCATCGGTCCGACGATCTACACAGACTTTCTGGCGGACGGGAAACTTCGTCAGAAATTGGAAACCGCGCTTGGCGACAATTTTGCCAGTACACTTGCTATTGGGGCGACCGCAGGTGCTGCCGTTCGCGAGGAAGCGCCGATCGCGCCGACCAAACCCGTCGAACAATTCTTCGCGCCGGGGCATGCAGAAATTTGCGCCAAACGCATGGGACCCGCGGCATTCTTCAAGACGATGAACACCGATATGACGGCGTTTTATCCGATCGCCAGGGACTTGATCACATCACGCGAAATTAGTGGCGAGGCTGATATTTTGGCGGCTTGGCACAGCATGGTGGACGGAGACGTGGACCCGTCCGAAGGTCTTATTCTGACTCTTTAGCGTGGGCGAGGCGACCGTCTGACGGAAAACTCAACTCGCTGATTTCTCGCATTCGCTTCGCGTGTTCCGCTTTCGTCGAGCGGGCGGGTTTCGCCATAACCCACGGCCGACAATATACCGTCGGGGGTTCCGCGCTCGCTTAACGCAGACGCGACAGCCTCGGCGCGTCGTTGGGATAAGCGCATGTTTTCAAGATCTTCGCCAATATTATGGGTGTGCGCCCCAATCTCGATTTCATAGGCCCTGCATAAAGCTGAGACGCCCGCCAGACCATCCAATAGGCGATAACTTTCGGGCTGAATGACGGCACTGCCCGTTCGGAACTCCACATCCTGAACGTCGAGCGTCGCCATGAAGGCCGCTTGGCATGCGTCAAGGCTCGGTGTTTCGCTAAGGGCCAGTAGCGCTGCGCCGACACCCGTTTCGCCGCCCTCGACCGCGATGGCATCAATAACGATATCGATAGGCTCGTCGACCGAGGCGGCACGGAGAATTGATGACCGGCCCGCGATGAACGCCGCCTCTTTGATCGCCGCATCGCTGGCAACGCCCGTGAGAATAGCGCTCCGTCCTCGTATAGTAAGCCCCAGCCAGTCATACCCCATTTCAGAAAAGTCAGCGGCGATCGCGTCGGCCCATTCACTCGCGCCCGCATCTTCGGACACGTCCGGACTTGCCGCAACGGTTACATCCGGCGGAGACGCCTCCAAAACAGGTGCCGGCAGCGCTGTGATGATGTTTCGATCGGGCGTAAATACCCCATTTTGAAATGTGTACTGCCCCTCTGGTAAGGGCACACAATTGGTCGAAGAGCGGGTTGCCCGCGTAACGTCTTCAGACAGTCCGCAGGCGGACACCGCCAAAGCCGATATCAGCGCCCCGAACCTCATGCCTTGTAAACCCAAAGGCAAATCACCCATGCCCAGTTCCAACTCGCCCCTCACGCAGAAAGCAAATGTCTCTACGCTTGCCTTACTCCTTATAAACGTCCCCGCCCTTCATGACAAAATCAATATCGAGCAGCGCCTCGATATCATCCAATGGATCATCATCGACGGCGATAATATCGGCAAATTTTCCGGCCGCGACCGTTCCGACTTTGTCGTCCATCTCGATATGTTCCGAGGCAATGATGGTTGCAGCACGTATCGCTTCCTCTGGTGAGAACCCAGCTTGCACCATCAATAGGAATTCCTGCGCATTGTCGCCATGGCGCGACACGCCCGTATCGGTTCCGAACGCCACACGCACACCGCCGGCGCGGGCGCGCGACAACATATCAAGCATGAGCGGACCAACAATTGCCGCCTTCGCGCGCGAGGGTGCTGGCAGCCAGTCTTCGTTCGTCCAACCAGTCACCGTCACCCCGGCCAGCACAGTTGGAACAAGCGTCGCTCCGGTTTCCCTGAAAAGCGCAATGGTTTCATCATCCAGATAGGTTCCATGTTCGATGGAATCGATACCGGCCCGAAGCGCCGCCTCGATACCGTTTTTTCCGTGAGCATGGGCGGTTACTTTTCGCCCCATGGAATGGGCCGTGTCCGCGATCGCCTTCAATTCATCATCGAAGAATTGCTGACCAAGGCCGGCCGCCGTGTTCGATAACACCCCGCCCGTGGCCGTAATTTTGATGACATCTGCCCCACTGCGAACGGTTTGCCGAACGGCACGGCGGCAATCGTCAACGCCATTACACGCATTGAATCCGGACGCGAGCTCCGTAATCGCCGGTGAGTATCCATTGGCATCGCCGTGGCCCCCGGTCGGTGTCACCGCTCTGCCTGAGGCGCGGATTCTTGGGCCGTCGACATATCCCCTGTTGATGGCATCACGCAGGGAGAATACGGCCTCATTGTCACCCCCAACATCCTGAACTGTGGTGAACCCGGCTTCGAGCGTCTTGCGCGCATTTCTTGCCCCATAAAGAGCTGTATCGACGCTGGAATCTCTTAAGGGGCGGAGACTTGTATCCGGTCCACGTTCCGAGCTGATATGGACATGAGAATCGATCAAGCCCGGGAGAACGAAGCTCTCCTTCAAGTCGATCACTGTGTCCCCGCGGCGGGCACGGCGATATCCATCTTCGACGCTCTGGATAACACCATCTTCAATGCGGATCGTCTGTTCTGTGAGATAGCCTTCACCTGGTACGGCCAACACCTTACCAGCGTGCACCAAGATCTCATCTGCATTGGCTGCCGGCATCATAAAACTCAGCGCGGCGAAAGCGATTGCAATCTTTCTGCCCAATATAAGCTCCCTGCTAATCTCGGCTATTCACCGGTCACAATAGTGACTTTAGATCACCAGCCGGGAGCTTTTGGCAAGCAGGACTTACTTATGGCGTGAGCACCATTTTCATTGCACCCTCCTCGCGCGCATTGAAAAGCCGGTACGCCTCCGCACCGTCGCTCAACGCCAATCTGGTGAGAAATCATTGCTTCAGGTTTGAGCTTGCCAGCCTGAATCAGTGGCACGAGTTCCGGCCAAAATACGGGAACGGAACACGTCCCTGTGCGGAAGGTTAGACCTTTAATGAAAGCGAGTGCCATCGGAAACTCGAAATTCATGTTCTGATTGACGCCAATGCATGACACTGTCCCGCCATTGCAGGCCAGCTTCAAGGATAGATGTATGGCCGCATCAGCTCCCACGCACTCAACAACCCGGTTCACCATTCGGCCTGATGTTACGGCCATAATCTCATCTGCGGCGTCGTCCGCGCTGAGCGCGATCGCGCCCAGCTTTTGGGCCATGGCCCGTCGCTCCGGGACAAGATCGACGGCGAAGACCTGCGCTGCCCCCATCAGGAAGGCTCCCTCGACGGCCATAAGCCCGATCGGGCCGCAACCAACGATGGCCACCGTGTCTCCGGGCTGGATCTCCGCATTTTTGAGCCCAAACCAAGCCGTCGGCAGATTGTCCGTCAGCATAAGCGCCTGATCTTCCGTCACCCCTTCAGGGATTTTTGCCAGACCAAAGTCCGCCACCGGGACAACAGCGTATTCGGCCTGAACGCCTTGCAGATTCTGCCCCAAGCCGTAGCACCGACCGCTTCGTGTCTCGCAACGCGCGACATCGCCGGCCATGCATTGGGCACAGGAGCCGCATCCGACCGCGGCAGAGATCATGACCCTGTCACCTGCTTTGAACCGATTGACGCCGGACCCCGTCTCAACCACTTCGCCGACGGCTTCGTGACCCACGCAATAGCCAGGCTCGTCGGAAAAGCCATGCCCCTGATAAATATGCAGGTCTGACCCACAGATGGCGCATGAGGTGACCTTCACGATGGCCGATCGGGTGTCCTCGGGCTTGGGATCCGGCGCATCGTCATATTCAATTTGATAAGCATCGCGGTAAATCAGAGCCTTCACGGTCACGCTCCCTATGTCTTGTTTGTATTTGTCAGGTTTGACGCTATCGCTAATACAAGCAATCGAAAAGGCGCTCCTATGCGCACATTGACACTTCTAACAGGGCTGTTTCTCGCGTCGGGCTTTCTGTCGGTGCAAGCTCACGAAGCGGCATCTTCGGACACTGAAGCCGCTCAATATGAGAAAACCTCCGACGGCACGCGCATCATCGGATGGGAAGGATCTGAGGTCGAGATCAAGATCCTTCTGGAACCGGGCAATCTCGGCGGCAGCGAACTTGAAATTGGCGAAATCACTTTCCCCGCTGGCTATGAAGGCGCGCCACATGTGCACGGTGTTGTGGAGGTGTTTTATCCTTTGGAGGGCACATTCCAGCATTGGGTCAGCGGTGAGTGGCACGATGTGGCAGCGGGTTCAGTGGCCACCGTCCGGCCTGGCGACGAAGTGATTCATCGCTGCGCCTCGGACATAGCCTGCAAGCTACTCGTGATTTGGGGGCCGAGCGGCGAAATTGAGCGCATGCAACCCTCTATTAGCCGTGAGCTCGAGCCGTAAGTCACCGCCGGTAGACCGATCACGCCAAATCCAAACAGAAGACTGTTCTCTACTAATCGAGCGCCTCGACCCGGAATTGCTGCCCGCCCAGGCTGGCGTCGACCATGGCCCCGCCGCGCTCTCGCGTAAATACGGCAACGCCATTGCTGTATTCGGTCGCAGCGCCCGCACCATCATCCGAGATCACTGCAGCGGCATCAGCCCGGAATGAGAAACTGCCGTCGACGAAAGAGTCATATTCCAGCTGGTCCCGAAAAAAGATCAGCTCTGCATAGCTTCGCCCGCCAAGTTGCGCCCCGACACTGTACTGGTTCAAATAGGCCTTGCCCTGGGGCGCGCCATCTTTGTAGACGATGCCGCGACCGCGCGCATAGCCGACCAGAAGCCCGCCTTTGCCAACCCGCGGGAAGATCACATAGCCATAGGCCTTGTCGAAAAAGGTCTGCAGTGTCGGATCCTGTTTCAGGAACTCCGCGACACTTGTTTCTGAATTTCTCACGAGCTTGCTTTTGGTCGGATCGTCTGTTTCCCGCGGATCCCAACCTTCCGCCATCGCCAGTGGTGCGCTTACAAACAGCAAAAGTCCAAATAAAACGGAACGAAACATTTCAATCCCCTGTTCGCTAGTTGCTTTTGTTTGGCCCCCAAGACGCAAAATACACAATTTGCCTATTGGCGGCCAACACATTTGGCCAGTGACAGGTTCGTAACGGAGATCGCCGTCGCTCTGCCTCGTCTCTAAGCCTCCATGCCCGCCTGGAGCGCACATCCATAGGCGAATTTCGCGAGTGGCTCGACGCGCTCTTCCATTTTTGCCGCCTCTGACGAACTGGCTGTTCCATCCCGCACACGCCCGACGATGCCTTGGCAGATGCCAGCCAAGCGGAACGCATTGTATGCGAAGTAGTAGTTTAGCTCCGGCAGCCCCTCGCGCCCTGTTTCGGCGCAATAGAGCGCCACATATTCGTCCATGGTTGGAATGCCGTGCGCCTGCAGATCAGGGATATCGATCAGCGCCCCCCGGCCAGGATCACTGCTTGGCATGACCCAATTCATCAGATGATAGGAGAAGTCGGCAAGTGGATCGCCAAGGGTACAAAGCTCCCAGTCCAGCACGGCAATCACTCGCGGTTCTGTCGGATGAAGGATCATATTGTCGATCCGGTAATCCCCATGGACGATCGTCGTGGTGTCGCCCGGCGGAATATTTGCCGGCAGCCACTCAATGAGCTTGTCCATCTCGACAATTTTCTTGGTTTCGGACGCCTGATACTGCTTCGTCCAACGATGTGTCTGGCGGGCGATGTAGTCGCTTTCCTTGCCAAACCCTTCCAAGCCAGCTGTCCGCCAGTCGACATTATGGAGCGCGGCAAACGTCCGGCATTTCGCCTCATAAATCGCACGCCGTTCGGAGGGGGCGAGATTAGGCAGAGTACCGTCCCACAGGATCCGTCCCTCGACCATATCCATCACATAGAACATCGTCCCGACGACGCTTTCGTCTTCACATAGCCCATAGGGCTTGGCGACGGGAAATCCGAGCGGGTGCAGCGCAGAAATGATGCGGAACTCCCGGTCGACAGCATGCGCGCTTGGCAACAGCTTGCCTGGGGGTTTGCGGCGCATGACGTATTTCTTGTTCGGCGTTACCAGTTGATAGGTCGGGTTGGACTGCCCCCCTTTGAACTGCCGGACCTCAAGTGGACCTTGATATCCCTCCACGTTCGCTTCCATCCATGTCGCGAGCGAAGCTTCATCAAAACGATGGGATTCAACAACGTCTTTCGTCCCACTGAAGAGCTCTTGGGCGCTTGCCTGATCAGCCATGGTCGTCCTCACCTTTTTGGTTTTGCAGCAGTTTAGCCATCGTGCCGACGGCTGCAATGCTCACTTTGGGGAAGCGGCCGCTGCCCTCAGGTCCTGCAATGCCAAGATTGCTGTGTCCGCTTTGTCCTCCGGCACAAAAATATGGTCATGATGATAGGCCGCGACCGCGTTGCAGGGGACACCTGCATCAGCCAAGGCCGTGGCCACCCGTGCCAGAAACCCGACCGCATTCAGGTCGGAATTTACACTGAGTTCGAGCCATGCCCAACGGTTGCTGGGCTCCGTCGTCTCCGCCGCTTTACGCACAGCGGTCCAGCCTTCCCGCTCCAAGAATGCCATGGCCGACCCCTCTCCTGGGTGATTCGGGCCGGTCGAAAATGTCCAAACGCTATCATGTCGCTGGACCTCCAGGGCCGACAATAGTTTCGAAAGATCCCGTTCGGCGCTCACGAGGACCGCACCCGCCAGCCAATATCCTGGCGACAAAATCCTTCTGGCCAATCTATGGTGTCGACAGCCCGATAGGCTTGGAAGAATGCCGCATCAAGGGTCGACCCCGTGGCGGTTACAGACAGGACACGTCCTCCCACGGCGATCAGATCACCATTTTTGTCATGATCCGTGCCGGCGTGAAAAACCATGGTGTCCGCCATGTCGTCCGCCTCACGGACACGGCGAATGACTGTGCCTTTCTCATAGCTCTCCGGATACCCCTGATTGGCAAGCACAATTGTGGCTGCTGGTTGAAAGTGTTCCAGTTGAAGTAGGTCCGCAAACGCATCCTCGTTGCCCTTAAGGCCGCCCGTCGCGCAAACCAGGAGCAAGGGAACAATGTCGCCCGCTAACCCTGCCATTAGAACTTGGCATTCGGGGTCACCAAACCGCGCATTGAACTCGACGACTTTTGGTCCTTCTTCGGTGATCATAAGGCCGACATAAAGGACGCCTTGGTAAGGCATTCCGTCCGCTGCCATGCCGGTTAACATCGGTTCTACAATTTCCGTTTTCACGCGCGTAAGCATGCTATCATCAACGATTGGGGCCGGCGCATATGCACCCATGCCGCCAGTATTTGGTCCCGTGTCGCCCTCTCCGACACGCTTGTGATCCTGGGCAGCCGGCAAGTAGATCGCCCCTTCACCGTCGGTCAGAACGAAAACGCTCGCCTCTTCACCGCCCATAAATTCCTCGATCACGAGCTCTGCCGACGCCTCGCCGAACTTGCCCGACAGCATGGCCTCAACTTCCGCCATGGCCTGGCCTGCCGTCTCTGCAATCACAACGCCCTTTCCAGCGGCAAGCCCATCTGCTTTCAAAACATAGGGGGGCGTCATAGTGTCGAGAAAGGACTTGGCCGCAAGCACATCGGTAAACCGGCCAAACCGCGCCGTAGGGACACCGTATTTTGCCATGCGGTCTTTGGAAAACCCCTTTGAACTTTCCAGTTGAGCGGCTTCCTTGCTCGGCCCAAACACATCAAAACCACGCGCACGAAGACGATCGGCCAATCCCATTGCCAGCGGGGCTTCCGGACCAATCACGATCAAGTCGGGCTCGATTTGCAGAACGAGCTTTTCAAGGCCTTCCGCATCATCAGCTTTCACGTCAAAACAAGGTCCCAATTGATCCATGCCTGGATTTCCAGGGGCCGAGTAGACAACATCAACGAGCGGAGACTGGTCCATTTTCCAGGCAAGTGCGTGTTCCCTGGCCCCGGACCCAATTAGCAGAATATTCATGGAAACTTGATGCGATGGCCGAGTGCTGAGATCAAGACAGGAAACTGAGAGGGGAACAGTTTGCTATGGCCAAGTCTACAGATATGAACGGCATCTGGTCGGGCATGTATAATTACGATGATTTCGACATGACCGTGAAGTTTACGGCCTGGCTCGACGATCAGGCGGGTATACTTGGCGGAACGACCATGGAGCCCAATACGTTTATGCCCGACGGTCCTGATGATTTGATGGCCGTTGTTAAAGGTGCCCGCTCGGCCCTCGATGTCGCGTTTCAAAAGTCCTATGATCAAAGTACAGGCATCGTTCAGCCGACATTGATTTATGAGGGCGAATCCAATCGGGACTTTACAGAAGTTCGCGGAGTCTGGCGGTTTGATGAGCCCTTAAAGGTCGCCGGTGAGTTTCGCCTCATTCGAATGGCGGAGGGTGTCGCGTCAAAACTCGCACGGATGCGGGCAGCGTCGGTCGACATTGATCTTAAGTCATAACTGCAGAAGTCGCTCGCGCTTTCATTTCGTGTTCAGCTAACACTTTGCGTAGTGGATCTTGCTGGAGATTAATTGAGGGATATCATGAAACCACAACTGCTTGCGGCGATCGCGCTTGCGCTCGCCACCCCTTCTTTTGCTCAAGAAGAAGAGGAGGAGAACAAAGGCTGGACCGGAGAGGGCTCACTTGGTGCGGGGATCACGACAGGGAACACTGACACCGTCGATCTCGCGGTCGGTCTAAAAGGGACAAAAGAAACGGAACTCTGGAAGTATACCGCTGAAGCGGGATACGATTTCGGCGAAGTGGAAGGCGACACCTCTCGGAATCGCTGGTTTGTCGCCGGACAGGTCGATCGTACGTTCAGCGAACGGTTTTACGGCTTTTCGCGGATCACCTATGAGCAGGACGACTTCTCCGGTTTTGACACGCGTCTCTTCGCTGGTGTCGGTGCCGGTTATCACATCTTCAAACGCGAGCGGCTGCGGTGGACAATCGAAGCTGCCCCCGGCTATCGGCGAGATGAGGTTGCCGATACGCTGGACCTTGGCCCCCCTCCGACCATTATCGAGGGCGGTATCGAGAACAATTTCGCGCTGCGGGGCTCTTCGGCGTTTGGCTATGATTTCAATGAGAACGTCACATTCACAAACGATACGAGCGTCGTTTGGACGGATTTGTCGACCCAAACGATCAACACAACTGCGATCAATGCCGGCCTTACCGATTCCATAACCGCGCGGATTTCGTTCGAAGTCCGCAACGACACCAATCCGCCGGACGGGTTCGTGAACACGGATACGGCGACCCGGCTGTCTATTGTCTATGGATTCTAGGCGCTAGGCCGCTTGCACGGTCTCGACACCGGCGGCGCTCTTGATCGCGCGGATGGCCTTTATGCCAACCGGATAGCTTGACGGCAGGGTGAGTTCAGCAACCCGCCCATCGCCGAGCGGAACATCGATGATCACCTGGCCATGCTCGGTGCCAGGCGCGGTTTGCATGGCCTTCATGATGCCTGCAAGGGCAGACGGTTCGGCCCCATGGCCCAGTCGCACACGCAGGGTTTTGCCTTGCGTTTTAAGCCGCGCCTCTTCCAGAGGAATGACCCGAGCGAGGCTCAACCGGATTTCTTCGTCGCGTTTTCGAACCTCGACGCTGATCGAAACCGATGACCCGGGCTCCAAGCGGTCCCGCACATCCCCCAGCATTTCCGGCATGACCATCATCTCGACTTCACCGGAGGGGTCGGAGATTTTCAGGAACGCAAACTTGCCACCGGATCGAGCTGGTTTTTCGACCCTCGCCCGAACAACGCCAACCATCTCCAGGATTTTGCGATCCTCGGCAACATCGCCAATTTCCGATACGAGCGTCAGCCGGGATCGATCGACTGTTTGCAGGACATCATCAAGCGGGTGACCTGACAAATAGAAGCCGACAGCGTTGAACTCCTCATCGAGTTGATCCTGCTGGTTCCAAGCGGGCCGGGTCGGCAGTGCGGCCCGGATGGCAGGGTCTGCATCCCCAAACAGCCCGCCTTGTCCGCCGGCCCGATCTTCAGCCGCACTGGCAGCTGTTGCCGCCAGCATGGGGGCCGCCGCCAAAGCCTGGGCCCGGTTGGGATCAAGCGACACCAATGCGCCGGCCTTCGCCAATTGCTCGAAGGCCTTCTTGTTCAGATGCTTCGGATCCACACGTTCCGCCAGATCATGTAGGTCTTTATACGGACCAGCGCTGTCCCGTTCTTCGACAAGATGTTTCATGGCTTCCAGACCAACCCCCTTCAACGCACCAAGAGCATAGACAACCTGCCCATCGCACACATCGAAGTCTGCCGTTGATTGATTCACATCGGGCGCAATGACGGGGAGCCCAAGGCGCTTCGTCTCCATGAAGAAGGCCGCCAATTTATCTGTGTTATGAAGATCCAGGCTCATCGACGCGGCAAGAAACTCAACTGGAAAGTGGCGTTTGAGATAGGCCGTCTGGTAGCCGATCAACGCGTAGGCAGCCGCGTGGGATTTGTTGAATCCATACCCTGCAAACTTAGCCATTGTATCGAATATTTCGTTGGCAAGCGGGGCATCAATCGTGTTCTCGCGGTTTGCACAGCCCTCAACAAAGCGGGCGCGCTGTTTGTCCATCTCCTCTTTCTTCTTTTTGCCCATGGCGCGGCGAAGAAGATCAGCCTCTCCGAGGGAGTAACCGGCCAATTCCTGGGCCATCCGCATCACCTGTTCTTGATAAACAGGCACACCATAGGTCGCTTCGAGGATTGGTTTTAGATCCCGGTGCTGATACCGAATCTTCGACGGATCCTCTTTGCCATCACAAAAAACCGGGATGTTATCCATCGGCCCCGGACGATAGAGCGAGATGATCGCGATCACATCCTCGATGTTTCCAGGTTTCACACGGCGCAGCGTATCGCGCATGCCCTGGCCTTCCAGCTGAAACACACCCAGCGTTTCGCCAGAGGCCATCAATTCATACGTCGCCGGATCATCCAGACTCTGCCAGTCAGGCCCCACGTCTCGCCCATCTCTTCGGATAAAGCCCAGCGCCCTGTCTATGACTGTGAGAGTTTTGAGCCCTAGAAAATCGAACTTTACGAGGCCTGCTATCTCGGCCCATTTCATATTGAACTGGCTTGCTGGAAGATCCGATCGCGGATCATAGAAAAGAGGCACAAGCTCCGTCAGCGGACGGTCGGCGATGACCACACCTGCCGCATGTGTGCCCGCGTTCCGGTACAATCCCTCGAGCTTCAGCGCGGTATCCAGGAGTTCTCCAACCCTTGGGTCTTTCTCTTTTTCTTCCTGAAATTTCGGTTCGTCTGCAATCGCATCGGCCAGCTTCGGCGGATTGGCAGGGTTGAAGGGAATGAGCTTGGCGAGCCCATCCACTTTGCCATACCCCATTTGCATGACGCGCCCCACGTCACGCACAACGGCCTTGGCTTGGAGCGTGCCGAAGGTGATGATCATGGCAACTGAATCCGCGCCGTATTTGTCTCGGACATAGCGGATCACTTCACCTCTGCGCTCTTGGCAGAAATCGATATCGAAGTCCGGCATCGACACCCGTTCCGGATTCAAGAAACGCTCGAACAGAAGATCGAAACGAAGCGGATCGAGGTCGGTGATCAGGAGCGACCAAGCCACCAGCGATCCGGCCCCCGAGCCCCGCCCCGGCCCGACAGGAATGCCCTGCTCCTTCGCCCATTTGATGAAGTCAGACACAATCAGGAAATAGCCTGGAAAGCCCATGCCTTCGATAATGCCAAGCTCATAGTCCAGCCGTTCGAAATAGATATCCCGCGTCGCGTATAACTGATCTGCAGCCTCAAGCCTTGCCTCTAGACCCGTCTTGGCCTGTGCCTTCAGCTCCTCAATCTCATCGCGTCCCTCTTCTCCGGAAAAGTTCGGCAGGATCGGAGCGCGCGCTTCTGATTTCACCGCGCAACGCTGAGCAATTTCGGCCGTCATTTCCAACGCCTCGGGAAGATCGACAAACGCCGTTCTCATTTCATCGGCGGTTTTCAGGTATTGGGACCGCTCGACGCGTTGGCGGTCTTCCTGTCCGAGATATTCGCCATTAGAGATACACATCAACGCATCATGGGCGTCTGCCTGATCCTCAGTGATAAAGCGTGCATCATGGGTCGCAACAATCGGTAGGTCATGGGCATAGGCCAAGTCCAGAAGGCCCGCTTCGCTGGCCTGCTCTGCCTCCGTACCATGGCGGGTTAGCTCGACATAAGTCCGATCTGGGTACGCCTTCGCAAATGCCAGGAGCTCCGTCTCGGCAGCTTCCGTTTTGCCCTTTGCACACAGTTTAGCGATCTGTCCGTCAGCCCCGCCGGTTAGCAGGAGAAGACCGTCTGTACGCTCAAACAAGTGTGCCTTCGCCAGTTTTGGAACGCCATCGGAGGCTTCCAGATACGCCGCCGATGCGAGTTCCATCAATCGCCGGTAGCCGACCTCATTTTGCGCATAGAGCCTGACGGTCGATAATGCGCCGCGGTGGACATCCTCCACAACATCAAACAGGCACGCCATAATGGGCTGAACGCCTTCGTCTGACAGCGCCTCAGAGCGTTCCAGCGCGCCGAAAAGATTGTTCCGGTCAGCAACCGCGATCGCTGGCATGCATTGGTCCTTGGTCCAGTTTGCCAGAGACTTTGTGGTGATCATGCTGTCCAGGAGTGAGTAGCTGGATCGCACGGCTAAGTGGATGAACGGGATCTGATTCGCCATACCGGCGATTATGCAGAATTTGATTTGAGGAATGAAGGTCGAACCAGGTTTTGCTCATAGGAAAACCAAGACGGACCCGATGTTCAATACCAGCGGGTCCGTCGAAAGTGGTTTAAGACGCGTCTGCCGACGACTTATTTTTTGCGTGTGAAAACGTCTTCGATCCAGGCGTATTGATCGGCTTCCTGCTGATCAAACGGAACAGCCAGACGGGCCATTTCCGTCCGAATCTCCTGAACTTCGCCTGCCCGGCCCTGAAAGTCGTTCAATGCGTCGCTCATAACAGTGCTGTTCGGAGCCGTCTGATTGTAGATCTCCCACAGAGTATCGTCGGCGTGGAAGAAATAGGCTGTCATGTCGACATTGACGATTTCTGTCGGTGTGATCCGACCGAAGACGCGGTGATTGCTCGCCTTCAGATTGATGCCTGTCACGCGGCGGTTGACATCGTAATACCGCCAGACCGTACCGTTTCCGTTGCGATCCTTGCCGACACTGTGCGGCTGACCGAACTGAGCGTAAATGTCGTCAACCGTCGTTATGCCAGTCTCGATGGGGGCAAATTCGACTTCTTCTGCTTTGTCTCTGAACCCAAATGAGCCGCACCCAACCAACGCCACGGACGCAATACTTGCAATAATCGCTCTGCGGAACATGCTGTTCCCTCCACATAACATCACTGTGTCGGGCTTATCAGATGGTGGTTAAGGTGCGTTTGAGCCGAATGATCGATTTTCAACGTTCTATCAACGTATTGGATAGAATTTTGCGAGGACTGGCCTATTCCGCTGGCATGGTGCGAGGATCGCGCAGTTTACCGATGGTCGCGCCTCGCTCCTGATGTGTTTTCCATGTCAGGCGCACAGCGGCTAGAAGAATGATCACACCGAGCCCTTGGTGCACAAGCGCGAGGCCGAGCGGAGCCGTGTTGAGCAGTGTCATGATCCCCCATACCGCTTGTAAGCTGATGAGCGCCGCAAGCAGACCAAAACTCGTGCCCCAGAGGGCGGAGCGGGTCTTTGCCCACGCAAAAAGAGACACCCCCCACAGGATGTAAGCCAGCAAGCGATGGTTGAACTGCGTCGCGGCCTGACCCTCAAACAGGCTGCGCGCACCTAGATCGTGTTGGACATAGTTCGACGGAAAGACTTCGCCCGACATCAGCGGCCAGTCATTATAGCTCCGGCCCGCATCAAGACCTGCCACTAACGCACCGCTGGCCAATTGCAGGGCGACAAGGGTCAGAAGTCCGACAGACGCCCACCGCGCGAAAGGTGGGTGTCGGTGGGTGTCATCTATCCCCGCCTCTGTTCTCGGTTCGGTTCTGATATCCAGCCAGGTCCAAGCGGTCACCGCAATGATGAGAAGCGCCATGCAAAAATGTACCATCAAGCGATACGGGGCAACATCGATCCTGGTCGTTTCGCCGATGCCACTGGCCACCATCCACCAGCCAACAAAGCCTTGGACTCCGCCAAGCGCGATGAGCACTAATAGGCGGCGTGACAGGGCTTTGTTCAGCCAACCTTTGATGGCGAAAACCGCATATCCACCAACTGCAACGAGGCCTATCAACCGACCAAACAGACGGTGCCCCCATTCCCACCAGAATATATATTTGAACTCACCCAAGCTCATGTGGCTGTTCTGCTGCTGAAATTCAGTGGTCTGTTTGTATTTCTCAAACAGGCCGAGCCAGGCGTCTCCGGACAGGGGAGGCAGCGCCCCCTTGATGGGGTCCCATTCTGTGATGGATAGGCCGGAATCGGTCAGTCGCGTGGCTCCACCTATAAGGATCATGGCATACACCATCAGCCCAATGGTCAGGAGCCATGCACTGATCCATCGCCGTGCGGGATCGCTGTTCACTTGTAACGCCATGCGCCCTATGTGACGGAAAAGCGTGTCATCTCAAGTCTCCAAGGTGACGCAGGGCCGCAACCAAACAAGATCGTAAACATGCGCAAAATCGTCGCCAGTATAGCGCTTCTAACCTTCATGTTCGTCTATATTGCGGTCGTCGCAGGCCTCGGTAGCCAGATCACCGAAGCAAACGGGTTCCTACAGCTCGCCTTCTATGTCCTTGCCGGATTTGGCTGGATCATTCCCATACGCCCTTTGTTTCGATGGATGAACACGCCGCCCGACGAACCGGTCTAGGTTGCGGATACATCGAAAAGCGTATCGCTGAACTGCTGCACCACATCGCCGCCGCGGGTGACGCCAGCGACGCGGCCCGGGGCCTCGGCCAGAGCCGTTTCCGCAAAAAATCCTGCTAAAGCAAGCTGCTGACCCCGGCGAAGTGGGTCCTCGCTGCGGGCGGCCATGGCACCGCGAGCCAGGAAATGTCCACCGATGACATCGCCCGCAAGCTCAAGATAGGCCGTCGCACCGCCGAGGGCGGCTTCCCGATCCGTCTTCATCGTCTCCCGCATCCAATCCGTTGCCTCTTTCAAAGCTGCTGACGCTGTTTCCAGGCGTTCTGCAATTTGAACGAGTTGCGGATCATTGGTCGCGCGGGCGTCACGGGCCGTACTATCTATCTCTTCGATCATCGCAGTCATCGCGACACCATCACCGATCGATAGTTTTCGCCCGACAAGATCGATCGCCTGGATACCGTTGGTCCCCTCATAGATCGGGGCAATGCGCGCATCCTTGTACAATTGAGCGGCGAGGGTCTCGTCCATGAAGCCCATCCCACCATGGACCTGTACGCCCATACTGGCGACCTCGACCCCCATATCGGTGGACCAGGCCTTTGCAATTGGCGTCAGCAAGTCTTCCCGGAGTTTCGCGGCTGATGCGGCGTCTTCGTCGTCTGCGAACTCTGCAATGTCTGCGGCGACACCGCATGCATAGCAAATAGCCCGGGCCGCGGCCACGCGCGCCCGCATGGTGGTGAGTGTCCGCCGAACATCTGCATGGTGGAGGATTGGTGCAGGGCCAGCGACGCCGTCCGCTTTGCCTTGCTTGCGCTCCTGGGCATAGGCGTGCGCGGTTTGATAGGCTGCTTCTCCGACAGCCACGCCTTCAAGCCCCACATTCAGCCGCGCCGAATTCATCATGGTGAACATGCAGGCAAGGCCTTTATTCGGGGCACCGATCAGCCAACCCTTCGCCCCTTCATACTCCATGACACAGGTCGGAGAGGCGTGAATTCCAAGTTTCTTTTCCAGACCAATACACTTCAGCGCGTTACGCTCACCAAGCGTGCCGTCAGCGTTCACCAGGAATTTTGGGGCCACAAACAGGGATACGCCGCGTGATCCTTCCGGCGCGTCTGGCAGCCGAGCAAGGACAAGATGAACGATGTTATCGGCGATATCGTGGTCACCCCAGGTGATGTAGATTTTTTGCCCGGTGATCGCATACGAGCCGTCCCCATTCGGAATAGCCTTCGTTTTCAGTGCCCCAACATCCGATCCCGCCTGAGGCTCGGTCAGGTTCATCGTGCCCGTCCAATTGCCCGCGATGAGATCAGGTAGGTAGGTCTGTTTTTGCTCGTCTGTTCCGTGCGCGAGTATCGCCTCGATCGAGCCGAATGTCAGAAGCGGGCAAAGCCCGAACGCCATATTCGCGCCATGGACCATCTCCATGACCGCCAATGCCAGCGCTTTCGGCAAGCCTTGACCGCCCCACTCCTCAGGGAATGCAAGGCCCATCCAGCCGCCGTCCCGAAACGCACCGTAGGCTCCGGCAAAACCGGGCGCGGCTTTCACGCCGTCATCCGTCAGTCGCGCACCGACTTTATCGCCTTCTTGATTGAGCGGGGCGAGGACATCGCGCGCGAGCTTTCCCGCTTCTTCCAAAATCGGCCCTACAAGCTCAGGATCATATGAGGACATGGCCGACAGCCCTTCCAGGCGGCTGATGTTTGCCATTTTGTCCAAAGCGAAGGCAAGATCGCTCACAGGTGCGTCATAGGGCATGCCTAAGTCTCCAAATCACTTGCTTTGTCAGATATGTACCTATCTTTCGACTCGCCACCTTGCACCACAAATTCCCGGTATTGGAGATCACAAATATGAAACGCTCACTGATCGCAGCACTAAGCGCTGCCTCCCTCGTCGCTTGTGCCACAGCTGGCGAGCAGACCTTCACCGAAGCTGCCTCCGGGACTTACAAACTCGAAAAATCTCACGCTTCTCTCACTTGGCGTATCAGTCATAATGGTCTGTCCTTCTACACAGCGCGCTTCACGGATTTCGACGCGAGTATCGACTTCAATCCAGATGACCCCGCATCCTCATCGGTGACGGCGACCATCAATCCGCTATCAGTTGAGACCGATCATCCGACCCAGCGGGAAAAATGGAATGGCGAGCTGGCGACCGATAATCGCTTCTTCAATGGCGATGAGTTTCCCGAGATCACTTTTGTATCGACAGGTATTGAGGCGACTGGGGAATTCACTGGCATCATCTCAGGTGACCTAACGCTGCTCGGTGTGACGGTACCGGTCTCGCTCGATACCACTTACAACGGAACTGGAAATGCACCCTGGTTCGGACCAAAGGACCTGATCGGATTTTCGGCGCGCGGGGTCATCAAGCGATCTGATTTCGGAATGACGGCGCTGTTGCCGAATATTGGCGATGAGGTCGAAGTCATCATCGAAGCCGAGTTCTTGGAGGACTAGAAGGACGTGAAGGAAGCAATGAGATCGATTATTTTGCCGGCGACGCTTCTGGCGACTTTGTCACTTGTGTCGTGCGGTGGCAGCACTCCAGAGGCCCCGGTTGAAACGGAAGCAACAGGCCCTGCCGTTGAGGCAGCTGCGAACAATGCCTTCGCTGAGGTTAGCGCTGGGGTCTACGAGTTGGAGAAGGGCCATGCCTCTCTTCTTTGGAAGATCAGCCATAATGGCCTGTCTTATTATACCGCCCGCTTCACCGAATTCGATGCGACGTTGAACTTTGACCCGATTGATCCCACTGCTTCGTCTGTCACCGTTACGGTCGATCCAAATTCTGTGCGTACCGATCATCCGGATGGCGATGAATGGGACAATGAACTCGCGACGGGTGATAAATTTTTCAATGCGGGCGTGTTTCCTGAGATCACATTTGTATCGACAGATGTTACCGCAACAGGTGAGACTGCCGGTCTGATAATTGGCGATCTGACCTTGCTCGGAACAACTTTGCCGGTGACCCTGGAAGCCAGTTTTAACGGCGTCGGGAATCCCCCTTGGTATGGTGGTCGCGATGTTATCGGGTTTTCCGCAACGGGGTCTATTGCGCGCTCTGAGTTCGGGATGGATAAACTCATTCCAAACATTGGAGACGAGGTCGAGATAATTGTCGAAGCAGAGTTCCTTGAATCCGAGCGCTGAGTCCGCGCCGTCGCAGCGTTACACCGGCGTCGCAATCGCGCTGCACTGGCTGCTGGCGCTCGCTCTGGGCGGTATGATTGCCATCGGGAAGAACATGAAGGATGGCGACGGTATCCCGATCGAATGGCTCTATCAGCTCCACAAATCCATTGGCATTACGATTCTCGTATTGGTCATTGCCCGCATCGTCTGGCGTTATTTGAACCCACCGCCTGCGCTTCCGGCGGGTATGACACCGTGGGAAGAAAAGGCGGCGCACTATGTCCATATTGGCCTCTATGCCTTGATGGTGCTCCTGCCTTTGTCGGGATGGATCATGGTCTCTATCTCCCCCTTTGCCATCGCCACCGTCCTCTACGGTGTGGTTGGATGGCCCCACTTGCCAGGGCTGGCCACACTCGCGATCGAGACACGTGAAGCGATCTACCCCGGTATTGAAGAAATTCACGAAATCCTATCTTGGATACTTATCGCCCTGTTCGTGTTTCACGTCGCCGGGGCCATCAAGCATGAACTCTCCGATGAAGAAGGAGTGGTTAAACGAATGGTCCCACGATTGTTTGGAAAAACATCTGCCCCCAAAGCGCCGGCGCGCGGTGCGGTTGCAGCCTTTGGCAGCGCTGCAGCCTTCTTTGGTGTTATCGCTGGTGGCCCGGTTATCGCGCAGTCTTTATCCAGTGCGTCGACAGGTGTGCCCGCTGAGTCGGGCGTGGTCGCGAATTGGCGTGTCGATTACGAGACCTCAGAGATTGCATTTTCCGGCGACTATAATGGCAATCCCTATTCTGGAACGTTCTCAGATTGGACGGCAGACATTGCGTTTGATCCAGAGGCTCTGGAAGCGAGCGCCGTTTCAGTTTCTGTACAGACAGATACCGCTTCGACAGGCACAACCCTATACGACAGCACGCTCAAGAGCGGTGAATGGTTCGGTGTAAGTGCTTTTCCGGTGGCAACGGTGGCCCTGTCGAACTTCGTTCAGACCGATGCGGGTTACGAAGCGACTGCTGCGATCACCATCAAAGACCTGACTGTGGACGTTCCTTTTGCTTTCAGTCTGACTATTGACGAGAACACTGCTGAAATGACCGGCGAGACCGTGCTGTCGCGGACGGCACTTGATCTTGGTCAACAAAGCGACCCCAGCGGTGACTGGGTTGCTGAAGAGGTTTTGGTGACTGTCACCGTGAAAGCCTCCCGGGCCACGGAATAGGCGTGTTAAGCGCAGCGTATGACCGCACCTATTGTTCCACCATCAGACGCTTCTATCGCTCGCGCTGCAGACATTCTCCAGTCTGGTGGGTTGGTCGCAATGCCGACAGAAACAGTGTACGGCTTAGCTTGTGATGCAGCTAACCCGAAAGCTGTGGCGTGCCTTTACGCTGCCAAAGGTCGGCCGAGCTTCAATCCGCTCATCGCTCATGTTTTGGATCTGGACGCCGCCCAACGCGAAGGTCATTTCTCGGAAACTGCGCAGTCTCTTGCCGCCAAATACTGGCCAGGACCGCTCACCCTGGTCGTACCCGTCGCGGCGAGCCATACGGTATGCGACCTTGCGCGCGCCGGTCTGGATACGATCGCACTTCGGTCGCCGAAACACCCCGTTGCAAGGACGCTGCTCTCGCATTTTGGCGGGCCCATAGTTGCGCCATCGGCCAATCCATCAGGTCAGATCAGTCCAACGCACCCGGAACATGTCCTAAAGGATATGGGCGACAAGGTGGACCTGATCCTGGATGGCGGTCCATGCGAGATAGGTATCGAGTCGACTATTCTCTCCTGCTTACTGGAAGAAGACCCCACGCTTCTCAGAGCCGGCAGCATAGACGCGGGCGCCCCCCCCATTGGTGAGACGAGCGAGACGACCCCGATCGCACCCGGTCAGCTGTCGCGGCACTATGCGCCGAAGGCGAGTCTGCGATTGAACGTGACCGAACCGAATGAGGGCGAAGCTCATCTCGGATTTGGTTCCATCAACGGATCGATAAATCTATCATCGAATAGCGATTTGGAGGAAGCGGCGGCCAATCTGTTTGCGATGCTTAGATCCCTCGACACCACGCACCGCCGCATCGCCGTGGCCCCCATTCCGCATACGGGAATTGGAATGGCCATCAATGACAGACTCGCCCGAGCGGCAAAACGCGACTAGATTTGATGACATGTATACCGCGCCGTCATCAAAGTTTTTGATCGCTGCCAAAGATCTGCTTGGCCCGTCAGGGTGGAGTGATGATCAGGATGTTTTGGCCGAGGTTTCAAAACCTTGGCGTAAGGGTGAGGCCGGCTACACGCCCTTTCTCGCCCGACCCGCCAGCACGGAGGAAACCGCGGCGCTAGTGACCCTGTGCGCCGATCACCAGGTGGCGATAACGCCTCAGGGGGGGAATACGGGTCTTGTCGATGGCGGCATTCCCCACGGCGAAATCTGTGTATCGATGACGCGAATGCACGAGGTTCGCGCCATTGATACCTTGAACAACTCACTCGTGATCGAGGCGGGTGCACCGCTCGTAACCGCACAGGATGCGGCTGCTCGCGCTGATCGGCTGTTCCCCTTGTCTCTCGGCTCGGAAGGCACGGCAACGATTGGCGGTTTGATTTCTACGAATGCTGGCGGGGTCGCTGTCCTTCGCTATGGTATGATGCGGGATCTTATTTTGGGACTCGAAGTGGTCCTGCCATCAGGCCAGATCTGGGACGGTCTATCCGGTCTTCGAAAGAACAATACCGGCTATGACTTGAAACACCTATTTGCAGGAGCTGAAGGAACACTGGGGCTGATAACCGCCGCGACGCTGAAACTGTTTCCTGCCGTACAAACGGCGACCGCTTGGATCACGTGCAAGAGTGCGGCTCAGGTCACAGAGCTCTTGGCCTGCGTCCGTTCAAGCGCGGGAGATACGGTGACAAGTTTCGAAATTATTCCAGAAAATGCCGTTGCCATGGTGTGTGGCGAGGAAGACGATATTCGAGACCCGATACCGAGCAAGTTGCCGTGGCGGGTCCTCGCCGAGGTGTCGACGAGCGATGCGTCAGATTCCCGAGAGCGGCTGGAAAAGGCATTGTCTACGGCGCTGGAGGCAGAGCTTGCCGAGGATGTTCTGATCGCCGTGAATGACACACAGGCCGCAGGCTTTTGGAGAATCCGAGAAACAATCCCGCTTGTAAAGCGTGCCTACACCCACGCGATCGCCCATGACGTATCAGTGCCCGTTTCTGCTATTCCAGCCTTTTTGGATTCATGCGAGCGAGCCGTCCGCGATGTTTTCCCTGAGGTTGAAATTGTCGCCTTTGGTCATGTTGGTGATGGCAATCTGCACTACTCGGCTTGTGAACCTCTGGGCGCGGATCGGCCTGCTCTGTTTGATCATGCCGAACCGATCACAAATGCGGTGCACCGAACGGCTCTGGAATTCGGCGGCTCTATCTCCGCCGAACATGGCGTCGGTCGGTTGAAACGTGACGAACTCGTGGCCTTGCGTTCTCCGGCGGCGACAGAAACCATGATGGCCATCAAGTCCGCACTCGATCCTCTTGGGATCATGAATCCTGGCCGAGTCGTCCCTCAAGGCGAATAAATCCACTCGCCTTACGCGATTGGCTGCTTTTCCTTCCTGCTTAAGCGTCCCATTATGGAGAAATGTCCGATATTGATTCTTTCGAAGCCTTGCAAAGAGCGCAATCCACGCGGGAGCAGATCTTAAACGCGGCGATGCTCTGCATCATCAGGCTTGGCCCGGCGCGGACGAATATTTCGAGCATTGCGACACAGGCGGGACTCAGTCGGCCCACGGTCTATGCCCATTTCGAGAACCTTGATGAACTTGTTCTGGAGGCCATTCAAAAAGGAACCAGCCTGCTGTGCGCATCCATCGCAAATTCTGCGCAAAACCATAACACGCAAGAAGAGCGCATCATCGCCGCCT
Source organism: Pseudomonadota bacterium (assembly GCA_039817885.1). Lineage (GTDB taxonomy): Bacteria > Pseudomonadota > Alphaproteobacteria > Caulobacterales > Hyphomonadaceae > CALLCD01. Next base: position 49,839 of record JBCBUY010000010.1, read on the forward strand.
TCGATCACACGCTGCAACTCGCTGGAAAAGTGAACGTGCTGCGAACGCCAATGTCGTTCGCAATCGCCGAGAATGGTCGAGATGTCATTCCGTCAGAGGGCATCGAGGCAGCCAAGCGCGTGCTTGCAGATCTGCTGGATGACACGCCGGACTCCGAGGAAGCGGCCAATGAACAGGCGGAAACCGCCGTTCGTTTTTTCTTATCCCTTGCCGCGTTCCGCCGACCTGAAGGCACCGAGGACGATCTTGCCGGATACATCAAGCGCGTCGTGCTTCCTGCGCTCGGTCTGAGGTCTTAACCGCGCGACCTTAGTCTGGTGATCTTGCCGACAAGGCTGTCGGCGTCTTCGGTCAGCGCCGTCTCCTGATGAAGCGCAACTTGCGACACAGAAGCCACAGCGTCGTGCGACATTGCTTGCGTCTCCGGCTTCACATCGACGAAGAAGGTGAGACTTTCGAGCGGCTGAGCGCGACTGATGAAGTAACCCTGCAGTTCATCACATCCATGCTCTTGTAAGAATTTGCACTGAAATTCCGTTTCTACACCTTCGGCTGTGCACCGCAGACCAAGAGACTTTGCAAGACCGAGCGTTGCGACAGTGATGGCGCGGCTGTCCTCGCTGGATTCCATATCGCTGATGAAGCTCTTGTCGATTTTGATCTTGTCGAATGGGAATTTGCGCAAATAGCTCAAGGAGGAAAACCCGGTGCCAAAATCGTCAAGCGAAATCCGAACACCCAGTTGTTTGAGCTGATGCAGCCGATCAAGGGTAAAGTCGGTATCGGTCATCAAAACGGACTCGGTGATTTCCAGGTCGAGCCGAGACGGGTCCAGCTGGTTGGTTGCAAGTGCGTTGACAATGGTTGGGAACAAATTTGCGCTGTGTATTTGCAGCGGGGAGATATTCACGGCGACGCGAATATCGTCGGGAAGCCGGCGCGCCTGCTCCAGTGCGGCTCGGATGACCCAGTCGCCGAGGCGTGTGATTAAACCGCTGTCCTCAGCCGTCTCGATGAAATTCCCGGGATAGATCAGTCCCTTTGTCGGGTGAGCCCACCGAAGCAGCGCTTCGCAGCCAACCATTTTTCGGGACTTCGCATCGATCTGAGGCTGGAAGTAGACGAGCAACTCATTGTTTTCCAGAGCGCGCTGGAGATCTTCTTCCACTTCGCGGCGGCGACGCGCTTTCGCCTCCAGGTCCGGGGTAAAAATCGACCACCCTCCACGGCCATCGCTCTTCGCCTTGTAAAGTGCAAGATCGGCATGCTGAAGCAGCGTTTGGGCGTCTGGCGTAAATGCATCCAGCAATCTTACGCCAATAGAGGCGCTGCAGCGGGCTGATGATCCAAGGAGGATATAGGGCTCTGCCAGCTTCTCTGCCAATGTCCTTACGAAAGCTTCGATATGAGCCGAGCCACCCTTGCGCTCGATACATACGGCGAACTCATCGCCGCCCAGTCGCGCGATCGTATCCTCTTGCTCACACGCTTCTGTCAAACGGTCAGCCACCATTTTCAGAAGCTCGTCGCCAGCCGGGTGCCCAAGGGTATCGTTCACCCATTTGAAATTATCGAGGTCGAGCCAAAGGAGTGCCCGCTGGCGTCCCATGACTGGACGTCGCCGGACGATCCGCTCAAGCGTTTCGAGCAGCGTCACCCGGTTCGGCAAGCCTGTGAGCGCGTCATAATGAGCGAGGTGCGCAATGCGGTCCTCGGTCTCTTTGGACGCTGTGACATCGGAGGCGACGCCCCTGAAGCCGGCAAAAAAGCCGCCTTCAAAGACCGGCTTGCCTGTCAGCCGCCACCAACTTTTCCCCGTCGTGCCCCGTACAGGCATTACCAGATCACGGAATGCCTGACGTCTCTTAACACTCTGCAGCAACACATCGCGTGCTTCGCAATCTTCGAACAGATCGACCAGTGCGGCCCCTGGCTGCATCATTTCATACTGAGTTTTCTGGCCCTGCAGTCCCGCAGGAATGCCGGATATGATTGCTTCTTCGTCGGTCTGCCAGAGCCAGTCGGAAGTCGACTCTTCGAAGTCTCTGAGGAGCAAACTGATCAGCTGCTCTTGCTCTTTCAATGCCGCTTCATTGATCAGCTGTTCCACATGACGCGCATGGGCCCATTGAACACAGGCAGCCAAGAGACCCGCATATACAAGGATCAGTACTGACAGAAGATCGTAAATCGGGAGCGGCCCAAGCTGCAAGCCAATGAACAGGCCTGCCAGGACAGGTGTCATAAAGGCGAATGCCGCCGACGGTATGCGCGACATTAGAAACGCGCCGGAAAATGCCATTGCCGCGAGAATGATCCCCAGAGCCATGTGGCCGGCGGATCCGGCATAAGGGATCACGATGAGCGGCGTAATACCCCAAACAGCACCGGCAATCCCGGCCGCCCGCGTTACTCTGTCAATCGAATTGCGCGAGGCCGATGTCTGTGCCTGGAGCCGTTGACTGCGCATGAAGCGCAGCATTGTCAGTCCGCACATGAAACTCAGAACCGTGGCCCACAGAGCAAGAATGCGATCTCCGCCAATGGAGCCAAAGGCAATCATGATCACGGTGCCATTTATCAGCTGGGCCAGCATCGTGGCTGGGATCAGATTGTTCACACTTTCCAGCTGTTTGGCGCGAAGATGGCCGGCGAGATCGCCCATCACCGGCTGAACTTTGAATACGGAAAACAATTCGTCAAACCGCGTCTTCAGGTCCGGAGATCTACTCATTGCTTCCCTCGCTGAGGTGCAAAATCCGCCACGCAGCACCTCCATCGAATCAGGATGTAGCTGACAGGCCTAAAAAAAATGGAAGGTAGGTGTTTGAAATTTTATCGAAATTTCGAATTGATCCGCGGCTAAGTCTTGCGCAGTCAAAGTGCGACGGAGTAGGTCAGTTTGACAGTGTGAATGACGTCCGCGGGGATGGGACAACGACACTTTAGGAGGCAATATTCATGGATACCGATACAAACAGCCCTAGTGCTTTGCAGTATCTCGATCGCGCGATGGGGGGGTTACGCGACCTCGGACTGGTTTCGGAACAGGCAGATGGCACGGCCCCGATCGTTGCCCTTCTCGACCAGATTTCGGACCTCGCCCCGGATAAGGTTGCGGCGATTGCACGGACGCTCGACCAGGCATCCCACTTCAATGATATTGTTCGCGAAAATGTAGCCGGTATCTCGGTCGGCGAACGGTATGAGGGCATCACGACCGCCTTTAACTCGATCCGAGACGATGCAAAGTCGATGGTTGATCAATATGCCGACGGCAAAATCTCGACGATGGAGCGCGTGTCGAATGTCTGGATGAAAATGACCAGAGGCGACATTGCGAGCCGGTTCGGAAAGATCAAGGACTTGTACTTGGAGGTCCAGGAGGAAACTGCGAACCAGATCGAACGCGAACGGGCAATCCTGGAAGCTTATCTCGACTTCCGCGGTGCGATGAAACAGTCTGAGGTTCTGGCCCTTGAAGTGCTGAAGACGGGTGAAGAAAAGCTTCAGGCCGCACGACAAATCGTCAATGACGCTGTCGCAACGGTTGAAGGCTTCAGCGGTGACGACGCCGCTGAACGGGCGCAGCTTGAACTAAAGCGCGACGAAGCCCTGCGCTCACTGCAAACGGAAGAAAAGCGCTACCAGGTGGCCAAGGATCTCTCCGACAATATCACGATCGGATACAATACATCAGAAGTGATCATGGCGCGGCTCGTTCAAACGACCAATGCGAAGGAGCGCATCTATGCGCAGTCCGTCAGCTTCTTCGGGACCAATGAAATTGTTCTGACGGCCCTTACAGCCAGTTTTACGGGCATGCACGGTCTACATGAAAGCACCCAGACCCTTGAAGCGATGAAGAAGGGTGTCGACCAGAGCTTGGAGGTTCTTGCGGATATTGGCGGCGATATCCAGGAAGCCGCCACCCGCGCGGGGTATGGCCCAACCGTTTCGGCCGCCGCTGTGAAAACGCTGGTCGACTCGGTTGTATCGTACCAGGAGCGTAACCAACAGATCATTGAAGAGATGCGTGTTCTATCGACGAAGAATTCAGAAGACATCCGCGAGGCCGTTGAAGATGGCAAACGTCGTCTGACACGTCTTGTTGAACAAGGGGCGGCTGCGGCCCTCCTGCCGGCGGGCTCGTGACAGAAACACCAATATCGCAACCTGAATCCAGAACATCCAAACCTGAGGCGCGGACACTTGACGATGTGCTGTTGGCCATGGACGTCGTGGACACTCTTCGTCATCGCGAGCAGATGGTTGACCGCGAACTTGACGAGGACGGGCGCGAGGCCGAGCTTCTGGAGCGATTGAAGGAGATCTACGCCGCCCAAGGCATTTCGGTTCCGGACCGAATTCTGAAAGATGGCGTTTCGGCTCTCAAAGAACGGCGCTTTGCCTATAGTCCTCCCAAGAACTCCATCGCGGTGCGTCTTGCACGGATCTATATCGCGCGGGACCGTTGGCTGAAGCCACTCATTCTATCGATTGCCGTTCTGCTCTCGGCATTCGGTGCATATCAGTTCGGGATCGCTGGACCGGAGCGCGCAAGAATAGAGGCCGCTCGCATTGAGTTGACTGAAACACTCCCCAATCAGTTGAACGCCTTGCGAGCAGAGGTACAAGACCTCTCGACGGACGGTGCCGCCGATACCCTCGCCGAGACACTGTATCAGGACGGGCTGGCTGCCTTGGATGATCAGAACATTGCGGATGCCAAGGCCCTTCTTGGCGATTTGGAGCGATTGCGAGCAGACCTTTCGAGATCGTATGAAGTGCGGGTCCGATACGGCAATGGGGCTCAATCCGGTGTTTTCAGAATCCCCGACGGACAACCCGGACAACGAAATTACTATCTGATCGTCGAGGCCGTGGATCCCCGCGGCAACGTTCTCGAGGTTCCTGTATTCGATGAAGAAAATCAGGCTCCCAGACGCGTCAAACAATGGGGACAACGGGTGTCCGAGGCGGAGTTCAATCGCGTTGCTGCGGATAAGGGTGACGACCAAATTATTCAGAATGATGTGATCGGTGAGAAGCCCGCCGGCCGTTTGGCACCGATCTATACCGTGGATACGCCGGGCGGCGCGATCGTGGAGTGGTAATCGGATGACGCGCATTCTCTCCGGTCGCCAGACGCTGCGTCGCCTCGATTCCATGATCGCGGACACGCGAGAGGCTCTGGCGGATGCCATATCCGCGAACGATGCGGCAGACACGCGGCGCGCAGAGGTGCGCGATGAGCAAATTGCAGCCTTCCGTGCCCTCGCCGATGTTCGCATGGACCTGATCACGAACCTGACCGACCTCGACCAATTGCACCGAGATGCCATCACGCTTCTTGCGCAGCAGGATGAGTTTGTCGCCGAGGCAGCCTCCAGGATCGAGACCGCGTCACAACGGATCAAAGACCTGGAAGACCAACGATCCCACCTTGCCGAAACGCTGGACCGCGCCATCGAGACATATGAGGTCCGGGTTGCGGAAATCGAGGCGACGCTGGCGGAAACGCCGGCATATCAAACCCTCCTAAAAGCCAGTGAAGACAGCGCATCTGTCGTGTCCCGCGCGGAGCAGAAGCTTGCCCTGGCGCGCAATGATCGGCGGGACAAGGGCGCGCCCTATCAGGCTGATCCGCTCTTCATGTATCTCTGGAACCGGACATTCCGGACGCCAGACTATAAGGCAGGAGCGTTTGTTCGGGTCTTGGATAATTGGGTCGCCGGCCTGTGCGGCTATGACAAAGCGCGGGCCAATTATGCTCGGTTGACAGAGCTTCCAGACCGCCTCGCGGAGCATGTCGAGCACGTCACAACATCTCACAGCGCCGCGGTCGACGCGTTGGAATCTGCCGAAGCGACGGCGTTGTCTGACGGCGGGGCGGACGATTTGAAAGCCAATGTCGACGAGTTGCGGCAGAATCTCGACGCCATGGAGCCTGAGATCGAAGCCGCAGAGCTTATCCATATGCAGGCTGTGGACGCCCATGACCGCGCCCTCGACAACGGCTCTGGACCGGCCCAAAAGGCCAGACTCCTTCTGGAAAACGGTTTGAAATCAATGAGTTTTCCGGATTTGCGCATCCTTGCTGCCGAGACGCTGGAGCTGGAGGACGACCGCATCGTCGATGCCCTGGTCAAACTGCGCGCCGAGGAAATGTCGCTCGAGCTTGAAATGGAGCGCAATCTCCGCCTGCCCGGCCGCCGCCGCAAAGATCTGGAAATGCTCGAACGCCTTCGCCGCCGGTTCAAACGTGACCGCCTCGACAGCCATTACGCCACCTTCAAAGCCTCCACCGTCGACACGATTTTACGCGGTTTGCAGCGCGGCGATATGGATGAGACACGGGCACTCCGCCAGCTCTCCCGCGCGGTCAGACGACGAAAAACCAAAGCACCACAAGGCTTTGGTGGGCGAAAGCGGCGCGACACATTGGGCCTGCCGGACGTGCTGGGCGATGTCATGTGGGAGGTCGCCAAGGAGGCTGGCCGCTCGCGCCGCTATGGCGGCTCGCCCTGGTCATCGGGCCGCACACGCCGCCGCGCGCCACCCCGCTCTTTCCCGCGCAAGCGATCCGGCAGCGGCCGCAAAAGCGGCGGCTTCAAGACCGGCGGTGGCTTCTAGGGGCGGCGAGAAGCGGGGATAGATTGGTCTCTACCCCCTCAAACCAGGCTCTCAGTTTGACACCCACTTTTGGCGCGGTGGGTGTTTTAGGGGGATTGAAGCCGGTCTGGCGTAGCCGGAGCGTTTGATCCGGGGGATCAAACGCAGGCGAAAATGCCGCGGTAGAGGAGAGCCGGCACCCAGAATAGTCTATTCTCCGCCAACACCTGCGGAAGCAGGTGTCCATGTCGCGTAAGAACAGACATGATCATTGGCAAATATGGCACCATGGATACCCGCTTTCGCGGGTATCTTCGGACATATCGAACCAATCTCAAACAATGCGTCATCCTCGGCCCCTAGGCCGGGGATTCATCTCGGATTGATAATGCAGGCGCTCGTGGTGCGGTTCGGAGCTGGATCCCCGATGGCTCTGCCATCGAGGACGACGCCTCATCGCTCGGCCTCTACCTCCACGGGCTCCAGTTTTGCGAGGGTTTCCGCGCTCCAATGGTCCTTGCAGGGCTCATCGATGAGCGGCGCGCGCAGAACAGGGTAGTCGAGCAGATCCTGCTCCGAAAACTGAATGAAGCCGATCCCTTCCAGAGTCCGGCAGGCAATTTCCACCTGTTCGGCAGGGTCGGCCGACATGATTGGCGGTACGGCCCAGAAACGCGCCGTACCATCGACAGACCCCGTCAGCACGGTCTCGCCATCGGGCAAAAAAACCGCAGATCGGATCTCGCGTTCATGGCCTTCAAAGCGCCGAAGCTCCTCGCCAGTAACCACGCTCCAAAGTCTAGCTGTACGATCTGCAGATCCGGTTAGTAAGGTCTCGCCATTGGGGGAAAATGCAACCGAATTGATGTATGCGCTATGACCCTTTAGATGCAGGAGCGGAGCGCCTGTCGCCGCGTTCCATAGGAACGCTATAGGACTGAGTGTTCCTGTTAGCACTGTTTCGCCATCGGGGGAGAACGCCACCGTCAAGACCCGGACCGAACTATGTTCGAAGCGCTGAAGCTCTTCGCCCGACGCTACACTCCACAGCCGCGCTGTGTAGTCCTCAGCCCCGGTTAACACACGCTGCCCATCTGGGGAGAAGGCAAGCGATCGAAGTCGCCGCTCATGCCCCTCAAAGCGCTGAAGGGTTTCCCCCGTCATCACGTCCCAAAGCCGCGCTGTGTTGTCGCTCGACCCCGTCAGAACGCGCTCCCCATCCGGCGAAAACGCAACCGAGAAGACTGCGCCTAAATGGCCTTCAAAGCTCTGGAGAGCCTCGCCCGTCGCCACATCCCACAGCCGCGCCGTCTTATCGTAGGACCCAGTCAGCACGCGCTCCCCATTAGGCGAAAACATAACCGACCGGATCTCCGAACCGTGGCCCTCAAAATCCTGCAGTTCTTCCCCGGTCGCAACATTCCAGAGACGCGCTTTGTCAGTACCGATCTCCGTCGACAAGATCTTACCGTCTGGAGAAAGAGCAAGGGATAGAGCCAACTCTTGATTACCGTCAACGCCCTGAGTGGGCTCCTCATTCGTGGCGCTCCAGAGCCGCGCTGTCCCGTCAGAAGACCCCGTCAGCACCGTCTTCCAATCGGGTGAAAATGCAACCGAGGTGACCGACCTCCCATGCCTCTCAAAGCGCTCAAGCTCTTCCCCCGTCGCCGCGCTCCAAAGCCGCACTGTCCCATCAGACGACCCCGTCAGCACCACCGTCTCCCCATCGGGCGAGAACGCCACGGACAGGACCGAGCTCTCATGCCCCTCAAAGCTCTGGAGAGCCTCGCCCGTTTCCACGCTCCAGAGCCGCGCTGTATTATCGAAAGATCCGGTAAGTACGGTCTCTTCATCGGGGGAGAATGCCACGGACCAGACCGCATCGCTATGGCCCTCAAAGCTCTGAAGCTCCTCGCCTGTTTCAACGCTCCAAAGACGCGCTGTCCTGTCAGCCGAACCCGTCAGCAACGTCTCCCCATCGGGCGAGAACGCCACGGACAGGACCGAACCCCGACTCTCAAAGGTCTGGAGAGGCTCGCCCAAGGCGAAGCTCCAAAGACGCGCTGTCCCGTCACCAGCCCCTGTCAGCACGGTCTCTCCATTCGGGGAGAACGCCACGGACCGGACCGCCAGCCCATGGCCCTCAAAGCTCTGGAGGGCCTCGCCCGTTTCCACGCTCCAGAGACGCGCTGTGTTGTCATCAGACCCCGTCAGCACACGCTCCCCATTGGGCAAGAACGCCACGGACAGGACCGACCTCTCATGCCCCTCAAAGAGCTGCAACGCCTCCCCCGTCGCCGCGCTCCAGAGCCGCGCTGTACCGTCATCAGACCCCGTCAGTATGGTCTCGCCATCGGGCGAAAAGGCGACGGAGGTGACCCGATCCTCATGCCCCTCAAAGATCTTTCGGAGCTCATTATTGATTAGCCCCCTCTCAATCGCAGCCTGCAGCGCGGCAAATCCCTCGCGCTGAAGCAGGGGTCTGATCCAGTTTCCGCGGCCGGCCGGATCGCCATGAAGAGCCGCATAGACAGCGCGGGTGTGAAAGCCTTTGTCGTTCATATCGCGGGCAGCAGCAGCGATCTGTGCGGCATTGGCCTTGGCAACGAGGACAGCGTTGCGCATGGACGAGATACTCATCAGAGCGGCAGCCACGACTAAAACCAGACCGACAGCAAAAATGGAAAAGGATTGCCGGAATTGTTTCCGCCGTGTCCTTTTCTCTGCTCTGACGCTGGCGTCCAGCCAGCGGGAAATGCCGGGCGAGACGGTCTCTGTCTCTGGCGCAGAGGTCGACCAGGTCTGCGCCTGTTCCAGGAGAATGCCGCTGAGCAGGCGGGCGGGCAGCTGGTCTGCCACCCATTCGCCGGCGCGTTCTTCATAGATGCGTTTCGAACGGAGCCAGTCGAGATCGAGGCGGAGGGCCTGTTCCAGCTTTCTGATGCCGCTGAAGAAGCCGGAATCCGGCAGGCCGGGATCAGTGTAGAAATGGACGTATTGCAGGCGGGAGAGGTCGTCCGGGACAGTTTGGTCGCCGAGGGGCTCCGGCAGGACGGGGATCATGCGCTTGTCGTGCTCGCGCGAATAGGTAACCTCGAACTCGCAGGGGCCGGAGGCGAGGAAACGCTCTGTGACCACGAAGACAACACTGTCGCATTGTTCGATGAGGGCGGTGAGGCGGTCCCGCCAGGGCTCGGCGGGGTTGATCTTCTGGGTGTCCATCAGGGGCTCGAAGCCCTGATCCTCAAGGGCCAGGTAGATCTGGCGAGCGAAGGCGAGATCGTCGCGGGCATAGGAGATGAAGACGCGCGCGCCCATTGCCGCATCAATACGGGCGGCGTCGATGGTCGCCGATGTGTCAGCCATGGGTCTGCGCCCCCCTCATATCCACCCCGGGTTGCTTTTGCCGGATTTAACTTAGCAGGCCGCGCGGGGACGGCAAGGTTGCGGTGGGGTGGTTTAGGCGCGCTATTCCGCAGCGAGGTCGAGGCCTCTGCCGGGGCCGGTGAGCGCTTCGGCGATGCGATTGGCGAGGCGGCGGGCGACGTCCGTCTTGTCGAGGCGCGGCCAATGGTCGATTGTGGTGCCGGTGATCAGAGCGACTTCATTGCGGGGGCCGCCCATGACATCGCCGGAGACATCATTGGCGACGATCCAGTCGCAGCGCTTGCGCTTCAGCTTGTCTCGCGCATGGGCCTCAACATCATGGGTCTCGGCGGCAAAGCCGATGACAAGGTCCGGGCGCTTGTTCCGTTTGCGGGCAATGGTCGCCAGGATGTCGGGGTTTTCGGCGAGGGCGAGGGCTGGGGCGTCCTTGCTCTTGCCTTTGATCTTCATCTTCTTGTCGGCGCGGTCAGCGGGTCGCCAATCGGCGACGGCTGCGACGGAAATGAATACGTCAGCGGGAAGCGCGGTCTCACAGGCGGCCAGCATCTCGCGGGCGGTCTCGACGTCGACGCGGTCAACGCCAGGCGGAGTCTCCAGGTGAACCGGGCCGGACACCAGGGTCACACGTGCGCCGAGGTCCGCCAGCGCGCCAGCAATTGCATAGCCCTGCTGACCAGAGGAATGGTTGGACAGAAAGCGGACAGGGTCGAGGGGCTCGCGGGTCGGGCCGGCCGTGATGAGTACGTGGTGCCCCGTTAGCGCGTCGCTGGCACCAAGCTGGCGTTCGATCTCCGCCGTGATCGCGTCGACCTCGGGCAGCCGGCCAGGACCGAATTCTCCGCACGCCATCGCGCCCTCGTCAGGGTCCATAATGGCAACCCCATCAGCGCGGAGCTGGGTGACATTGCGCTGGGTCGCGGCGTGCTGCCACATGCGGACATTCATCGCCGGAACCATGAGCACAGGCTTGTCGGTGGCCAGGAGCGCCGTTGAGGCGAGATCGTTTGCGAGGCCTGCGGTCGCCTTCGCCATCAGATCCGCTGTGGCCGGGCAGACCACAACGAGATCGGCAGAGCGGGAGAGCTGGATGTGACCCATCTCAGCTTCGTCATCGAGGTCGAAGAGCTCGGTGAACACTTTCTCTCCGGACAGCGCCGAGACCGATAATGGCGTGACAAACTCCGAACCGCCTTTGGTGAGAATGCAGCGCACCGCAATACCTCGCCGGCCGAGCGCTCGGATCAATTCGAGGCTCTTATAGGCTGCGATACCGCCGCCAATGATCAAAAGAACACGCTTTTCCGCCATGGGCCTTCAGATGCCAGTCTCGGGCCAATTATGCCAGCAAATCCTGAAAAAACAGATGACGAAGCGGGTCAAATCCGCGCGATAGAATGTCTGCACATCTGTTTTCCTTGATCTTATCTTCACCCCATAATCGACCGTCTTTTCTCTGAAACTATTGTAATTTTTCACAGCCAAGAAGTGCGCTAGTGTCGGTTTGCACGCAGGGGTTCATCGCAACCGAAGCAAATCAAACTCTCGTTTCGAGACTGATCGAGCAGGTGACAGATGCAGGACGATCTCTTCCGGAAACAGGCGCTGCAGATTCAGAGCGTATGCAAAGAGATTTTTGGAAGGATTAAAAACGTAACGCTACCGGCAGGGTTCTGGAGCACCGGGGCCTCGGTTTTATTTTTAGTAGCCTTGTTCGCTGTCAGCAAAAACGCGA
>JBCBUY010000011.1:0-55511 GCA_039817885.1 Pseudomonadota bacterium
ATCTAATCCTCTGGAACGGGCTGAATTTGGAACTTTGGTTCGAGCAGTTCCTCGGCAACTTAAGCCAAATTCCATCCAAAACGATCAGTGACGGCATCGATCCAATTCCCGTCGCAAGCGGAGCATATCAAGGCAGGACGAATCCCCATGCTTGGATGAGCACCCAGGCCGCAAAAATCTATGTCGACAATATTGCTGCAGCGCTGAGCGAACTCGACCCGGCCAATGCCGCTACATATGCGGCCAATGCCGCAGCATATAAATTGCGAATCGATGACGTTGTGGCCCCCTTAAAGCGCGCCATTGACGCAATCCCAGAGGAGAAACGGTGGCTGGTGACCTGTGAAGGCGCATTCAGTTACCTCGCCCGCGACATGGCCCTGAACGAGCTTTACCTCTGGCCCATTAATGCCGACGCGGTAGGGACACCACAACAGATCCGAAACGTGATTGATAATGTCAGAGCAAATGACATTCCGGCGATATTCTGCGAGAGTACGGTCAGCACCGCACCGGCTGAACAGGTCGCTAGAGAAACAGATGCCCGGTTTGCAGGTGTGCTATATGTTGACTCCTTGAGTGGACCGGACGGCCCTGTGCCCACTTACCTGGACCTCATGGAGGTGACGACAACAACAATTGCACGGGGACTCGCCCCTGCATCGAACTGATGTTGAAAGACAATGGACGCCTCGGAACACATGGCCAGCACCAAAACGTCACAGGGCGGACGTTCAATCTCAAAGGGGCGGGAAGGCGGCGGCATCTCCGTCCAAGATCTCACGGTGACCTATCGAAACGGTCACACAGCCCTTGAAAACGTCGAGTTTAAGGTCCCACAAGGGACGATCACGGCCCTTGTCGGTGTGAACGGGGCCGGGAAATCGACATTGTTCAAAGCCATCATGGGGTTTGTACCCCATAAAACTGGGCGCGTTGAAGTCCTCGGGCGGCCCGTCAAGCAAGCCCTGAAACAAAACCTCATCGCCTATGTCCCCCAGGCCGAAGATGTCGACTGGACCTTCCCTGTCCTGGTCGAGAATGTCGTTATGATGGGCCGTTATGGGCATATGGGTCTGCTGCGGCGTCCGTCCGAAAAGGACCGCCATGCCGTAGACCGCGCCTTGGAACGGATGGGCCTGTCGGATTTGAAGCAGAGGCAGATTGGGGAGCTTTCTGGCGGCCAACGCAAACGCGTTTTCTTAGCCCGGGCCCTCGCTCAGGAGGCTCAAATTGTACTGCTTGACGAACCCTTCACCGGCGTCGACGTTCAGACCGAGACACAAATTGTCAAACTCCTGGAAGAGCTGCGCCGCGAGGGCCGCGTCATGCTGGTTTCCACGCACAATCTCGGAACCGTACCGGAATTCTGCGATAGAGCGATCTTGGTGAAGCGGACGGTCATCGCCTATGGCAAAACCGATTTGACGTTCACCCGACGAAACCTGGAACGCACCTTTGGCGGAGTCCTGCGAGTCTTCACGCTCGATGGCAATCGTCTTCACGATGACGACGACGATCGTGCCGTGACAATTGTCACCGACGATGAACGTCCCTTCGTTCAGTATGGCGGCCGCACCCAACGCCTGGAAGACGAAACGTGATCGCCGATCTGCTCGAACCCTTCTCATACAATTACATGGTCAACGCCATGTGCGTTGCGGCCTTGGTGGGGGGCATATGCGCGGCCCTATCGGCCTTCTTGATGCTCAAGGGATGGTCGCTCATTGGTGATGCCCTCTCCCATTCCGTCGTGCCAGGCGTTGCCGGAGCCTACATCCTCGGCATCCCCTTCGCTGCCGGAGCCTTCATCGCCGGAGGGCTCGCCGCAGCATCCATTTTGTTTCTGACCAAACGAACAGGCCTGAAGGAGGATGTCATAATTGGATTGATCTTCACATCATTCTTTGGTCTCGGCCTGTTTATGATCAGCATTCACCCAACATCAATCAGTGTCCAGACCATAATCATGGGCAACATTCTTGCCATCCGGCCAACGGATACAATCCAACTGGCGATCATTGTTGTTATAACCGCCGCCGCACTTCTCGTCTTATGGCGAGATCTCGTCGCCGTGTTCTTCGACGAAGATCATGCCCGATCGATCGGCCTCAATCCTGGTCTACTGAAGGGCATATTCTTTACGCTCCTATCGGCATCAGTCGTCGCGGCAATGCAAACCGTCGGCGCGTTTCTCGTCATCGCCCTCGTGATAACGCCTGGCGCAACAGCGTATCTCTTGACCAACCGCTTCGACCAACTGATCCGTTACGCCGTGATCATTGGATCCGTGACGAGCTTTCTGGGCGCTTATCTCAGCTATTATTTGAATGGGGCAACAGGGGGCCTCATTGTTTGCCTGCAAACGCTCCTTTTCCTCCTTGCCTTCATATTCGCCCCGAAACATGGCCGCCTCGCCACCCACACCAGATCTGCAAGCGCCCCCGCCAATCTGCAGGACACGATCAAAATCCGAGAGGCGCATTAGGGCCATGGAAGCCCTGCTCGCCCCCTTCGAATTTGGTTTCATGCAAAGGGCCTTCGCGCTTTCACTGCTTGCCGCCATTCCGACGGCATTATTGTCGTGCTTTTTGGTGGTGAGAGGCTGGGCTCTGCTGGGGGATGCCGTCAGCCATGCCGTTCTCCCTGGCATTGTGCTCGCATACATATTCGGCCTTCCGCTTCTCATTGGTGCTTTCGCCGCGGCCATGGTTTGCGCATTGGCATCAGGCTATGTTGCAGACAATAGCCGGATCAAACCGGATACAGCGATGGGCGTTGTCTTCTCCGGCATGTTTGGTCTCGGTGTGGTTCTGTTTACGGCAATAGAAACAGACATTCATCTGGATCATGTCCTGTTCGGCAATCTGCTGGGGGTTGAACCACAAGAATTGTGGACGTCTGGAATCATCGGTCTTGTGGTGGTCATCGGGCTTTTCATCTTTTGGCGTGACTTAAGGTTCCAGAGTTTCGACCCGGCCCAGGCTCAGCTTCTCGGGCTCAGGGTTGGCATGCTTCACTATGGTCTTCTATCAGCATTGGCGCTCACTATTGTCGCCACCCTGGCCGCGACCGGGCTTATCTTGGCAATAGGCCTCCTGATCGCTCCGGGGGCAATTGCCTTTCTCCTCACCCGCACATTTGCCCAAATGATGCTCGTCAGTGTAGGCGTGTGCATATTCAGCCTACTGACAGGTGTTTATCTGAGTTTCTTTCTCGACAGCGCCCCCGCACCGACCGCCATACTTGTCTTTACAACCCTCTTCATCGCTGTGTTCATAGGAAAACGGATCGCGCCCCAGGCCAGAATTTCAACCGTGATCCAGCGGATTACCTAGATCACGCCGTCCGCTTGCAGTTTATTCAGCTCGCGCTCGGTCAAACCAAGCCAGTCCCCGAACACGGCCTCATTATCTTGCCCAAGCTCAGGGCCGGTCCAACGAATTTCACCTTGAGTGTCGGAAAACCGGGGAAATGTGTTCTGCATCGGAACCTCGCCCCACCTCTCGTCCGGCACCGACACGATAGCCTCCCTTGCGGCGTAGTGCGGATCGTCCAACATATCCGGTGCACGATAAATCTTACCCGATGGCACCGCGTGCTCATCCATCAAGGCTTCAAGCTCTGCCACCGTCTTCGTCCGTGTCCAGTCATTTATCAAAGCGTCAAGCTCATCTTGATTTGCGCCCCGCGCAACATGCGTCGCATAGCGGTCATCCGCGGCAAGGTGGGGCTGTCCCATCGCATCTGCCAGCCGCTTGAAAATCGTGTCTTGATTTGCGGCGATGATATATTCACCGTCCAGACAGGCATAGACATTGGATGGCGCAATATTCGGCAACTTCGACCCGGACCGAGCCCGGATATGTCCTTCAATTGCATATTCAGGGATGGTCGCTTCCATCACATTGAGCACGGACTCAAATATGGACGCATCAATCACTTGCCCCCGCCCCGTCGATTGCCGCGCATGAAGCGCTGCCAAAGCACCATTGCAGGCATAGGTCGCCGCCAGCGTATCGCCGATCGAAAGACCGGCCCGGCTTGCCGGCCGATCCGGTTCGCCGCAGAGGTGTCGCATGCCGCCCATGGCTTCGCCGACCGACGCATATCCAGGCTTGTGGGCATAGGGTCCTGTCTGGCCATACCCTGAGACGCGCACCATGATGAGCCTGGGATTGAGCGCCGATAAAGCCTCATAATCGAGCCCCCATCGCTCCATCGTACCAGGCCGGAAGTTCTCGATCAGAATATCAGCACGCTCCACGAGGCGGCGAACAAGGTCTTGCCCCTCTGATACGCGCAAATTTACAGTCACACACCGCTTATTGCGCCCGCACACCTTCCACCAGACAGGATAGCCCTCACGCCCCCAGGCTCGAATAGGATCACCAACACCCGGCGGCTCGACCTTGATGACGTCGGCCCCCATATCTGCAAGCAATTGTCCGCAGAACGGCCCAGCGATGAGCTGACCGAGTTCAATCACACAAATATCGGTCAACGGACCTTTGCGATCGGTATCTTCCATGGCCAGCCTCGTCTTCTGAGCAACGCAGAAACACCGAAGCTGGCCATGAAATCAAGTTGAATCAGTGACGCTTATTGAGAAGCGCCCGCGTCTATCAGAGCCGCAAACTGACGTGGAACAGTCTGTCCCGCCTTTGCGCGCTCTTCCGTGATTTTGAGTGCAGCGAGGCTCATGACTTCTTCGACGCAAAGTTCGTCCACACCACCGGTGTAATAGCTCTTTGAAGGCCGCCGGCAGGCTGCCCGGGCTTGGTCCTCGATCGCGTCCATGAGCGTCTCGGCACCCGACTCACTGTCCAGGAGCGCCATATCGTAATCGATGGTCACGGACACCTCCTGTTTGTCCTCGGCGAGGGCCACCGGGGACATTGCTACACATACTGCTGTAAGGGAGAAAACTAGTTTTTTCATTGTATTACCTCAGAGTTAGCACTGGGCCGAAACCCAGCAAGAAACTCCTCCCGCCCATGTCTGCTGCTTATTGTGCGGCTCTTGGCCAAGGGTTCATTGCCTCGCAGCATATCCATGTTGCGCTGCAGCAATTACAACGGAATGGGGCACATACAAGGCAACTGAGCAGATTACGTAACGGCAACCCTCAGAATGTGATAAACCTGCCTACACGTTGGGCAAACTGCTGCGTTTCACGGCGGACCTTACGTAAACGTCAATCGCCGTCGCGGAACAAACCCGCTTGCACCTGATCGGGCGTTTTGAGGCCCAGCTTGTCATAAGCAAGCGGCGCAGCCACCCGCCCCCTTGGCGTTCGGGCGACATATCCTTTCTGCATCAGGAAGGGCTCGATGACCTCCTCGACCGCATCGCGCGCCTCAGACAAAGCAGCTGCCAGCGTATCGACCCCGACCGGACCACCGGCATAGGTAACCACCAATGCTTCCAGATAGCGTCGATCGAGGGCATCCAGACCAGACTCGTCGACCTCCAATCGGGCAAGCGCTTTGCGGGCGGCAGATCTGTCAATCCTTCCGCCGTCCGCTTCGGCAAAGTCCCGCACACGCCTGAGCAACCGCACAGCGATCCGCGGAGTCCCGCGGGCCCGACCAGCAATTTCCGTCGCGCCATCTTCGGTAATGTCGGCCCCAAGCTTTCGTGCAGCAGCGAGGACAATACGAGACAACTCCTCTGGCGAATAGAATTGCAGGCGTAGCGGAATGCCAAAACGGTCCCTCAGCGGTGTCGCGAGAAGACCCGCCCGCGTGGTTGCCCCCACAAGCGTGAATGGAGACAGTTCGAGCTGAACCGACCGCGCCGATGGCCCTTCCCCAATGACGATATCGAGCTTGTAGTCCTCCATGGCCGGGTAGAGAATTTCCTCGACCGTCGCCGGCAGGCGGTGGATCTCGTCTATGAACAAGACATCGTTCGGTTCCAGATTGGTCAGAATAGCCGCGAGATCACCGGCCTTGGCAATCACGGGCCCCGACGTCGACCGAAACCCGACCCCGGCCTCCCGCGCCAGGATCTGGGCAAGCGTGGTCTTCCCAAGCCCAGGCGGGCCGAACAGCAGCACATGGTCGAGGGCCTCACCGCGTTTCCGGGCGGCCTCGACATAGACTTTAAGATTATCCTTCGCCTTCGCTTGGCCGACATAATCAGCAAAGGTCTGGGGCCGCAGCGCCCGGTCAAGCGCATCGACGGAGGACCGCTCGGGGTCAGTCGCGGTGCCTTCTCTATTTGATGGCGCGCGGCTCATCCCGCCATCTCCTTGAGCGCCGCCTTGATCAGCGCGCCAGTGTCCCCGTCGCCACTAGCTTTTGCAGCGGTCGCAACAGCCCGAGCCGCCTCAGCCTGGGCATAACCAAGGTTAACAAGCGCAGAGACGGCCTCCCCTCGCGCCCCGGACGTTGCCGCCTGCATCGCCTGGGCACTCGCCGCTGCGTCAACACTAAAGGAGCCGAACCGGCCCATGGGCGGTGGCTTGCCAGCAAGCTCGCCAATGACCCGCTCGGCGAGCTTCTTGCCCACGCCTTTCGCGCGCTGAACGGTTGCAATATCGCCAAGGGCAATCGCGTCCATCAGCTCCGCCGGCGTGATCGCATCGAGGATGGCCATCGCCGCCTTACCTGCCACACCGTGAACATCCTGTAGCCGCACGAACCAGGCACGCTCATCGTCCGTCGCGAAAGCATAAAGAGTGATCGAATTTTCCGTCACCTTGGTTTCAATATGTAGCTCAGCCTCTTCCCCAGGGCTGACACGCGACAAGAGCCGCCCGCCCGCCTGGGCAACATAGCCGACGCCATTCACATCAATCAGCACCGTATCGGTGCCCGTTGCAGCGATCATCCCGCGAAGACGGCCAATAATCATGCCGCTACTCCATCGGCCGGCCGATGATGGGCCGCACAGATCGCGCAGGCGAGGGCATCGGCGGCATCTTCAGTCATCTTGCCCGCGCGGGGCAGTAGCCGCGCCACCATGAACTGCACCTGTTTCTTGTCCGCACCGCCGGTACCAACCACCGAAAGCTTGATCTTGCGCGGGGCATACTCGCCAACCTCAACGCCTTCGCGCGCAAGGGCCGTCATCGCAGCCCCCCGCGCCTGACCAAGCTTCAGCGCCGCACGCGCATTAACATTCACAAGCGTCTCTTCAACGCCAGCGAAATGCGGTTGATGTTCGATCACGAGCCCAGATACGCCTGAATAGATGTCCGCCAGGCGCTTTGCGAGGGGCTGATCGGTGTCAGGCCGGATCACACCATGGGCCACATGGGCAAGACGCGCACCCGTCAGGTCCACAACCCCCCAGCCCGTATGCCGCAGGCCCGGATCAATACCCAATATACGAATCGTTTCTGCCATGGGGCGCAGCTTAACCGCATTTACGGTTAATCACAGCTTAGCACTTTCACTTTTTGTTCGCCCACAAAACAGTGACAGCAATGTGATACTGCCATGGGGCGACACAGACGACTTGTGCACCCATAATAAGCTGCAACAAGGCCTTGGGGTCAAAACCTTGAAAGAGGGTATTCGCAATGAACGTCCTGAACCGACGACATCTTATTCTGGGCGGGATGTCCTCTTTACTCGTCTCCGCTTGCTCGCGTGGGCCATCTGCCGTGACTGGGACCGATTCTGCGACCCAATCATTTGCAGACTCGAAGTGGCGCACAATCACTGATGAAGAGTGGAAATCCCGGCTGACACGGCCAGCATATTATGTGATGCGGCAGGCTGGAACAGAACGACCATGGACCTCGCCGCTAAATGACGAGAAGCGCACAGGCATGTATCACTGCGCAGGCTGTGATCTGGAACTCTTCAGCTCCAAAACAAAATACGATTCCCGCACGGGCTGGCCAAGTTTTTACGACGTTATCGAGGCAAATATCGGCACCAGTGTCGATTACAAAATCGGCTACCCCCGCACCGAATATCACTGCGCCAGATGCCTTGGCCATCAAGGTCATGTCTTCCCAGATGGCCCACAGCCAACGGGTCTACGTTATTGCAACAACGGCGTCGCGCTGACCTTTAAACCAGCGTCGGTTTAGCTCGCCTCGCGTTCCTCGCGGACTTTCAGATCGTAGTCTCGCACTTTGCGATAGAGCGTTGACCTGCCAATGCCGAGCTTGCGGGACACCTCGGACATATGTCCATCATAATGGTCAATGGCGAGCTGGATCAGATCACGCTCGACATCTTCTAGGGTCCTGAGATCGCCATCATCGCCAAAGACAGGAACAGGGGTATCTGCAGCAAGGGTCGCCACCGCGACCGGCATATCATTCGCCGCTTCAGGCAGATCTGGAAGATCGTCAAGTTTCGGGCTCATACCGGAAATCTGTGGGAAGTCTTCAGGCTGAAGCTCATCACCTTCGCACAGAACCACAGCGCGGAAGACTGCATTCTCCAACTGGCGCACATTGCCGGGCCACTCGAACGCTGCGAGCATCTTCAAAGTGTCCTTGCTGGCTCCATTGATTTTGGTGCCCTCAGACGCGTTGAACCGGGTGATAAAATGCTCCACGAGGGCTGGGATGTCCTCTACACGCTCGCGCAGCGACGGCATATCAACCGGGAACACATTTAGGCGGTAGAATAGGTCTTCGCGAAAGGCACCCGCTTTAACCTGCTCAGCAAGATCACGGTTCGTCGCGGAGATGATCCGAACGTCAACCTTGGTCGGGCGGCGGGAGCCAACAGCATCCACTTCCCCTTCTTGCAGCGCGCGCAGGAGCTTCACCTGAATGTCGAGGGGCAATTCACCAACCTCGTCGAGAAAGAGTGTGCCCCCATCGGCTTCAACAAATTTCCCAAGCGATTTCGAGACAGCCCCGGTGAAGGCTCCCTTCTCATGACCAAACAGAATACTTTCCACGAGGTTTTCCGGAATCGCGCCGCAGTTCACAGCAACGAACGGCTTTCCGGCCCGGTCCGATGCGCCCTGAATACAGCGCGCGACAACCTCCTTACCGACCCCACTTTCCCCAAGGATCAGCACAGGGATGTTTGATGCCGCAGCGCGCTCACCCATTTTGACGACGGCCCGCATAGATTTTGCGCCAGCAATCATATCGTCAAAACTCATGCCCCCTTCAGACTTTTTGACGAGACGCTTCACTTCACCAGCAAGGCTGGTCATTTTCAGCGCATTCCGGATCGAGACAATCACTCGCTCCGGACTGACAGGCTTGATGAAGAAATCGATCGCACCGGTGCGCATCGCCTGAACCACCGTGTCGATACCACCGGTCGCTGTCAGAACGATCACGGGAAGATCCGGGCGACGCTCTGCCAAACGTTCCAGAGTTTCCATGCCCGATAAGCCAGGCATCACAAGGTCAAGCAGGACCACATCGACGCCATCGCTTTCATCCGATGCCAGGGCATAGCCACTTTCGCCATCAGGAGCGGTGCGACAGGCAAAGCCCGCTTTCTCCACGGCAGCTTGCAGCAAACGGCGCTGGGTCGGATCATCGTCGATGACAAGTACGGTCTTGGCCATGGAAGGGGTTCCCCACAAATCTGTTACGACCCGTAATGGCACACATAGATGGAATTATGGTTTTCGCCTTTGTTTGAATTTGAAGGAAATTCCCTCAGAGACACGCGGCAATCCGCCCCGCTGCAGTGCAGCATTATGGCCTGTCTTTTGCGCCAAGCTGACCTATAACAAGGGAAACAAAGACGACGGGGAGACACGTTATGGATGGAATGGTAGCATCAGAAACGGACCAAACACCTGTGATGACGGACCTTCTGGCCGCCATGCAAGAGGCCGTATCAGCCCTTCAAACCTATGGAGATGCTGCAAAAACGGCGGCAAGCACCGTTCTCGCCCCAGACGGCAAACCCGATCGCAAGGCCTTTGCCGCCAACCAACACATGGCCCATGGCCTTGCCTGGGTGGTCACTTATGTCGAGACCCTGAGTGAAACGGCCGCCTGGGCAGCACGGCTAGACGCTGAGGGCAAATTCGGCGAGATCGAACAGCTTCTCTCCCAAATCCTGTTCTCCGAATATATTGCCCAATTGAAGGGCGGCCTCCCCATGAACCAAGGTGAGTTTGTGCGCCCAGCTGATCTCGGTTGCAGCGAAGACGACATTGCCATCCTCGACACCCCGATCCTCGCCCGTTTCCTTCACGAGGGACGAACCACAGACGTCATGGCCGCCGCCGCCGCATATCTACCGGACGCCCTTGGCCGTGCGACGGTGGAAGAGACCGGCCTCGAAGACACAATGGATATAGTCCGTGACCAGTTCCGCAAATTTGCAAACGACAAAGTCGTGCCCTTCGCCCATGAGTGGCACCTGAAGAATGAATACATCCCGATGGAGGTCGTCGAAGAGATGGGCGAGCTCGGTGTCTTCGGACTCACCATTCCGGAGGAGTTTGGCGGTTTCGGCATGGACAAGATCGCCATGTGCGTCGTGTCCGAAGAACTCAGCCGCGGATATATCGGCGTCGGCTCCCTTGGCACACGGTCTGAAATCGCTGCCGAGCTAATTCTCATCGGCGGTACTGACGAACAGAAAGCAAAGTGGCTTCCGGCAATTTCGACAGCGGAGATTCTCCCAACCGCCGTGTTCACCGAACCGAACACGGGTTCGGATTTGGGCTCGCTCCGCACACGGGCAGTAAAGTCCGAGAACGGAGAAACCTATTCGATCACCGGCAATAAGACCTGGATCACCCACCCGGTTCGCGCCGATCTCATGACACTCCTTGCACGGACCGATCCGGAAACAAACAACTTCTCGGGGCTCTCCATGTTCTTGGCCGAAAAGCCCCGCGGTGACGATGAGACCCCCTTCCCGGCTGAGGGCATGACCGGCGGTGAAATCGAAGTACTCGGATATCGCGGCATGAAGGAATACGAGATTGCCTTTGACGATTTCAAAGTCGACACCGCGAACCTTCTCGGCGGCGAAGAGGGCCAGGGCTTCCGTCATCTGATGGCAACCTTCGAAAGCGCCCGCATCCAGACTGCCGCCCGAGCCATCGGCGTCGCACAAAACGCCATGGAACTTGGCCTGCAATACGCCCTCGACCGGGTGCAGTTCGGCCAACCCATTTTCAAGTTCCCGCGCGTTGCCAACAAACTGGTGATGATGGCGGCCGAACTCATCGGCGTGCGTCAGCTCACCTATTTCTCGGCGCGCCAGAAAGACTCAGGCAAGCGCTGTGACCTGGAGGCCGGCATGGCGAAACTGCTCGGCGCTCGCGCGGCCTGGGCGGCGGCGGACAATGCCGTACAGATCCATGGCGGCAATGGCTTTGCGCTTGAATATCCGATCAGCCGCGTCCTGCAGGATGCGCGCATTCTGAACATTTTCGAAGGGGCTGGTGAAGTGCAGGCCATGGTCATCGCCCGGCGCTTGCTCGAAGATCGCAATCGCTGACCCAAACGCCGATTGGTTCAAAACCACGCTGTCCCACCCCCATTTCCGGATGTGACCAGCAATATATTCGGCTTTTGGCAGGCCACACATGGATATCCAGAGCCCTGGAGAATCCCGGCAACCGTCCCTTTGTCGCAGCACCCAGAGCGCTCGAGGCCGGCGCAACTTCCGAGACGAGATAACGTCTACGCGGCTTGGAGCGCCCCCGTCTTGATCGGAACGACCGGCGCAGTGATGGCATCCGGCTTGTGTTCAACAAGCTGCCAGGTGCCGTCATGATGCTCGACAAGGGCAGTACAACTCTCCACCCAATCGCCATCATTCATATAGGTGATACCGTCAATGTCGCGCATTTCAGCGACGTGGATATGGCCACAAATCGCGCCGTCAAAGCCTTTTCGCTTGCAGTAATGCGCGACATGATCCTCGAAGGAGTGAATATAGTTCAACGCGCGCTTGGTTTTCTTCTTCAGCGCCTGCGAGAGTGACCAGTAAGGCAAGCCTAGCCAACGGCGCACCGTATTCAGCCGAATATTCGCCCAGAGCAGTCCGTTATAAGCGCTATCGCCGAGAAACATCAGCCACTTCCGGTCCGAGCGCATCATGCCATCAAACATATCGCCATGGACAACCAGATAGCGTTTGCCATCCTCCCCGTCATGAATTGCGCGATTGCGGATCTTAATGCGCCCAAAGCTCGGCTTGAACTGTAGAAAGGCACGCAGGAATTCGTCGTGATTGCCAATGAGATACGTCACATCTGTGCCGCGCTTAGAAGCCGTCAGTATACGACGTATCACATTGGTATGAGCCTGGGGCCAGTGCCACTTCTTGCGCAGTCGCCAGCCATCAATGATGTCGCCAACCAGGTAGAGCTTTTCACACGTATTGTGCTTTAGAAAATCGGCAACCGCGTCCGCCTGCGCGCCCTTGGACCCAAGGTGCAGGTCAGAAATGAAAACACTGCGATATTTCGGCGATTGATGCTCCATAATGAGCAGCCATTAGACTGATTTGATGAGCGTTTTATGACGGCGTCAAGTGCCGCCAATATCCCAATGATTAGTGAGGCAAATCCGCATCAGATCTCCTGCAGGTCACCATCCGTAAACCGTGACACCCCTCGGCAACACTCACCGGGAGCACCGACAAATCAGAACACGCCGGGCACAAGGCGATAGCGCGTCTGCCCGGTAAAGTCGGCATAGGCCTGATCTTGAATCAGGACCCGTTCCTCTGCGAAAATCCGCGCCACAAAGAGCGGCCAGACAATCGCGTAGACCATGGCATTATGCCAGCTTGGCGAGGTCAGGAAAAAGCCGGTATGCGCCGTCATATAACCGAGATACATGGGATGCCGCACCACCCCATACAGCCCGCGCCGTCGCACACCCCGATTGGCCGCGACAATACCAAAACTGAAATTCAGACTGAGCTTCGCGCCGACATGCAGGGCCATTCCAGTCAACAACAAAATGATGCCGAGATCATAGTGAAGAGGCGGCCCACCCGGACGCACAAACAGTGGTCCAATCGTCGCAACAATGGCAATCAGCCAATCCTGGAATCGCACCGAGATCGTCTCCGTCGGTTTGCGCATCATCAAGAAGAGAATGACGGCACCTTCCGAAATCACGATCAAGATCGCGTAAAGTGCATTATACAGATGGGTGAAGGCCTCCGGCCGCGGCCAGATTTGACTGAAGAACCATAGGGTCGCTGCCAACAGCAGCACTTGCTCAATACGATCCAGAATACGCGACGGCATCATTGTTCGGGCTCACCTTGTCGATCGCCGACATGTATACCGCAAAGCGCGAACACGGTTGAATGACGTGTGGGTGAAGTCCCCGTGCGAGGCGGCAAGGCAGAACCATTAGCTCAACAAAAAAGCCGGAGCAGATGCTCCGGCCTTTATCGAATTCGAGTTGGCATTTCCCGACTTAAAGAACGTCAGTTGTATCTATCGCTGCAACAGGTGTTTCTGCTGAGGCCCCGGTCAATTGGTCAAATTGTTCGTGAGCAACAACTTTGCCAATCAATTCCTGCACCGCAGGCGTGAAGGCATCGATAACGTTCTGGCAGGCGCGAACAGCGCTATAACTCGTCTTAAAGCTGTACTTGGTGTCGACGGTGTAGCCGGTAGGCAGCGCTTCGGATGAAACATTCAGCGCAATCGTCCATGACCCTGTGCCAAACGAATTGAAGTCTAGCTGTTCAATACGTCCGTTCAAAACTGTTCCGGTTGACGTATCAACAGCACCTGCATTGAACAACTCGTCCTGCATAGCACCCTGAATAAACTGAACAGGTGTCTTTCCAGGCGCGACCTCAAGCGCCCCGAGTGCACGACATGTCATAGATTCTTTCACGCCCTCAGCAAGTGAGAAGTCAGCCACCTGCACTTTTTGATCGGTTGACTGCAACTTGCTTTGAAAAGCCATGATGTTCTCAGTCGAAACTGTATAAGGACGGCTAGACGTCGTTTCACAAGCACACAAAGCTAGTGCGGCTGATGCCAGCACAAAATATTTCTTCATTTTTCCCTCAATTCCCAAATTTTACATGCGGCCCCTCAGCCGCAGATTACGAATCTGCAATAGTCAGTGCACAAACGTCAACCCCGAAATAGAAAAAACCGGAGACAATGCCTCCGGTTGATTCCACTCAACTTAAAAAGTCAGACTGTCTAAGCAGCAGCCTCGGCTGGTGGGAAGCGATCATAGAAGCCCTCCCCCTTCGCCGCCATGTCGCGCAGAAGCTCTGGCGGGGCGAAACGATCACCATATTCTCCGGCGAGGCGGTCAGCCTCCTCGACAAACTTGTCGATGCCCCAGATCAGATCGACATAGGAGCAGCACCCGCCCGTATACGGAGCAAATCCCCAAGCGAGGATCGAGCCGATATCACCGTCGCGGGCATCGGTGATAACCCCCTCTTCAAAACAGCGCGCCACCTCGATGGCCTGGCGCACGAGGAAGCGGTTCTTGATCTCGTCCTTCATCGCTGGCGGGCACTCGTCGACCTTCACTTCGATCTGGGAGTTGAGATCAGGCCACAACCGATCAGGCTTCCCCTTCTCATTATAATCGTAGAAGCCTTTTCCAGCCTTCCGACCGACGCGGCCTTTATCCTCAACAATCCAGGCCATCAGCTGGCCAAGTTCATTGCCGGAATAATCCATGCCAGCCGCTTCGGCCATCTGCCGTCCGACCTTCAGCGCGGTGTCGAGACCAACACTGTCGGACACCTCCAGCGGCCCCATCGGCATGCCGGACTGGCGCCCAACATTCTCAATGATCGCCGGCTTGATGCCCTCGGCAAGCATCGCCATACCTTCCTGCGTATACGTGCCGAAGCAGCGCGACGTATAGAAGCCGCGGCTATCATTCACCACGATCGGCGTCTTGCGGATCGCGAGCACGTAATCGACAGACTTCGCCAGCGTTTCCTGGCTCGTCTTCTCGCCCATAATGATTTCAACAAGACCCATCCGCTCAACAGGGGAGAAGAAATGGATGCCGATAAAGTTTGCCGGACGCGAAGACGCCTCAGCAAGACCGGTAATCGGTAGGGTCGACGTATTCGATCCGAAGACGGCTGTTTCTTCCAGCTGCGCTTCAGCTTCAGCCGTGATTTTGGCCTTCAGCTCCGGATTTTCGAACACAGCCTCGATAACCAGGTCTGCGCCCTTGATGTCATCATAATTGTCCGTGGTCGTGATAAGTTCCAGCAGCGCATCACCCTTCTCCTGCGAGGATTTCCCGCGTGAGATATCCTTCTCAACGAGACGCCGAGAATAATCCTTGCCCTTCTCGGCATTCTCCTTGGAGATATCAACGAGCACCGTCGGAATACCAGCCTTCGCCTGAACATAGGCAATGCCTGCGCCCATGAGACCGGCCCCAATAACGGCGATCTTCTTGAACTCGGTTTGCGGGAAGCCCGCAGGACGGTTACCGCCCTTGGACAGCGCCTGCATGTTCAGGAAGAGCGAGCGGATCATCGCCTTCGCTTCGGGCCGCTGCTGCGTATTGATAAAGTACCGCGTTTCGATGCGGAGCCCAGCATCAATCGGCACCTGCAATCCTTCGTACACGCACGAAAGGATATTCTTCTGGGCCGGATAGTTTCCGTAAGACTGCGCGGCGAGCATGGCATTGGCCATGGTGGCAACCTGACCTGCGCCAGGTGATTTGTGCACCACACCCCCTGGCACTTTAAACCCATCCATATCCCAAGGCGCTTTCGCGTTTGGGTTCGCAAGCACCCATTCCTTGGCTTTGGCGACCGTTTCATCGCCGGGGACAAGCTCATTGACGACGCCCAGTGCAGCGGCCTTGTCGGCGCGCATGGACTTGCCCTGGAGGATGTATTCCAACGCCGCCTGAACACCGATCAGACGCGGCAAACGCTGGGTCCCGCCAGCTCCGGGCAAGAGACCGATCTTTGCTTCTGGCAGACCAAACTGGATCTTCGGATTGTCGTTCGCCGCAACGCGATAGTGACAGGCGAGCGCAACTTCAAGACCGCCGCCCAGCGCCAGACCATTCAGCGCACACGCCACCGGCTTGCCACACGTTTCCAGCTCGCGGAGGGTCTTATTGAGGGAGAAGCCGCGCTCGAACTGAGCAGCTTTCAGCTCCGCCTCTGACATCTCCGCGGGGTTCGCCCCGCCGCCAGCGCTCTCGTTCATCTCACCAAGATCAGCACCCGCACAGAAGCCAGATGGCTTGCCAGATGAGATAACAAGACCTTTGATCGTATCATTCTCGGCGACTTCTTTAGAGATCGCGATGATGTCCGCAATCGCTTTGCCGGTCAGCGTGTTCATCGAACGTCCAGGGACGTCAAATACGGCATGGGCGACGCCATCACCATCGACGTCGAATTTAAATGTTTCGAGATTCATTTTTCACTCCTTTTTCGCTTGCGCACTCCTCCCCCGTTCACGGGGGAGGTGGCCGGCAAAGCCGGTCGGAGGGGGGAGCCGCAAAGCAATATCGTTGAGGACCTCGTCGGTCCGATACAGAACCGCTTCATTTGAGAAGCGCAGAATTTTCCAGCCAAGTGCTGATAGAGTTCGATCTCTCTTTGCATCTTTCTCTTGCTGAAGTGCTCTTTCATGGATTGATCCATCCACTTCGATGATGAGCTTGGCAGAGATGCAGGCAAAATCGGCAACATAGTTATCTACAGGGTGCTGGCGTCTAAATTTATATCCGTTGAGTTGTTTGGATTTGAGGCGGGACCAAAGCGCAATTTCTGCCTTGGTCATCGTCTGGCGAAGATGTTTCGCATGAGGTTTGGAACACCATTCTCGTTCTCGCATGACATTCCCCCTCCGAGCCGCTCCGCGGCCCACCTCCCCCGCAAAACGGGGGAGGAGAAGCCACCTGTCTAAACACGCTCGATAATCGTCGCTGTGCCCATGCCGGCACCAACACAGAGCGTCACCAGAGCCGTTTCCTTGCCCGTCCGCTCCAGCTCATCCACCATCGTGCCAAGCAGCATCGCGCCAGTAGCACCGAGCGGGTGTCCCATGGCAATCGCGCCGCCGTTTACGTTCATCTTTTCATGGTCAATATCGAGCAGCTGCATCATCAGCATAGGGACAGATGCAAACGCTTCGTTCAGCTCGTAGATATCGATATCATTGACGTCCATACCGGCCTTTTTGAGAACCTTCTGGGTCACATAGGTTGGGCCGGTCAGCATGATGCCGGGCTCGGATCCGATGGACGCCATAGCCTTGATCCGCGCGCGGGGCTTCATGCCTGTTTTCTCGCCCGCTTCTTTTGAACCGAAGAGGACAGCAGCCGAACCGTCCACGATACCGGACGAATTACCAGCATGGTGCACGTGATTGATGTTCTCAAGCTCCGGATAGCGTTGCTTGATCACCTCATCGAAACCCATTCCGCCCATGCCGGCAAAGCTTGGATTGAGGCCAGCAAGCGACTGCATGTCAGCATCCGGACGCATATGCTCATCATGGTCCAGTTGAACACCGCCCATCTGGTCTTTGACCGGGATGATCGACTTGGAGAAACGGCCTTCCTCCCAAGCCTTCGCCGCACGCCTCTGGGACTCGACAGCATAAGCGTCGACATCGTCACGGCTCATCCCATACTTGGTGGCGATCGTGTCAGCACCGATGCCCTGGGGCGCAAAATAAGTCTTCATCGCAACCGACGGATCAGACGACCAAGCACCGCCAGATGCACCCATGGGCACACGGGACATCGCCTCAACACCGCCGCCAATGGCCATATCAGCTTCGCCAGTGATCACCTTCGACGCCGCCATATTGCAGGCTTCAAGACCTGAGGCACAAAAGCGGTCGATCTGCACACCCGCTGTCGTCTCAGCGTATTCGGCGTTCAGAACCGCCACGCGAGCGATGTCGGCCCCCTGCTCGCCCACTGGGGACACACAGCCAAGAACCACATCATCCACATTTGACGTGTCCAATGCATTGCGGTCACGAATGGCTTCAAGAGACTGGGTAGCAAGACTAAGCGCCGTAATCTCGTGCAGGCTGCCGGATTTCTTTCCCTTGCCGCGCGGGGTTCTCACCGCGTCGTAAATATAGGCTTCGGACATTGGAGGGGCTCCTTTTATGATCTCAGGATTTCGGGTGTTTCGATTGAACGGGGTTGACCGTAAGCGTCGCAGAGGATCGTGCGGCGTCTTTACCGCGAGCATCAAACAGGGTCGCTTCGGCGAAAATCATGGCTCGGCCAATATTGGAAAGGCGGGCGGCAACTTCTATAGCCCCCAAACGCACGGGACGTAAAAATGTCGTGTGCAGGTCGACCGTCGACGGCAAAGCTCTCGGAGCCGTCTTCATACCGGCGAGAAAACCGATTGTATCGTCCAGCATCGCGGCCAAAAAGCCGCCCTGTATATAGCCCGCTGGATTGCGAAACTCCGGCTTACCAATGAAACGCACTCGCGTGGTCCACGCCGTCATATCAAGCGATACGATTTCAAACCCGAGGGTCGACGAGCTAGGGCTCGGCTCAGGGAAGACATCGGTGATCCGGGCAGCGTCAGGCATTTTTAGAGAACCTCTTCGAACTCGCCGCCACAAGAATACGCGCACCAAACAGCGTCGCCACGAGAGCAAGCAAGTAATGAATGAAGGGGCCCAGAACGGACCAGTCCTTGAGCGCGATCACGATATTCACGACCACAATTGCCCACAAAACGGAAAACCAGAGCATCGCGCGTTTCACGACTGATATCCTTTACCGGTGTCGATCAGAGCGTCCTCGCGATCAGGAGCTTCATCACTTCGTTTGCTCCGCCATATATACGCTGAACGCGGGCGTCGGCATACATCTGCGCGATAGGATATTCATCCATATATCCCCAGCCGCCATGCAGCTGCAGGCATTCGTCGATAATCTTGCACTGCAAATCGGAAATCCAATATTTCGACATCGATGCCGTCGATGCGTCGAGCTCACCCTTCAGCAAAAGCTCCGTACAATGATCAGCGAACACCTTCGCGACAGTCGCCTCGGTCTTGCACTCGGCCAATTTGAATTGGGTGTTCTGGAAATCCATGATCGTGCCGCCAAACGCTTTGCGCTGTTTGACATAGGCCACGGTCTCACTGATTGCCCGTTCAATCATCCCAATGCCCTGCAGGCCGATGATATGACGCTCCTGCGGCAATTGTTGCATAAGCTGAACAAAGCCCTGCCCTTCTTCCGGACCGAGCAAAGCCGAGGCCGGGACCTTCACATCATTGAAGAAAAGCTCAGATGTGTCTGCCGCGTGCTGACCCACTTTTTCAAGATTTTTGCCGCGCTCAAAGCCGTCAACCTCTTCGGTCTCCACCACCATAATGGAGATGCCCTTCGCCCCCTCACTCGGGTCGGTCTTGGCACAGACCAGGATCAGATCGGCCGTCTGCCCATTGGTGATAAAGGTCTTTGAGCCATTAATCGTGTAGCCGTTGCCATCCTTGATGGCGGTCGTCTTGATCGCCTGGAGGTCAGACCCCGTGCCCGGCTCGGTCATCGCAATGGCGCAAACGAGCTCACCCGTAGCGAGCTTCGGCAGCCAGCGCTGCTTCTGTTCTTCAGAGCCATAGTGATGGATATAGGGGGCAACGATGGCGTTATGGAGTGAGATGCCAAACCCGTCGATCCCCTTCCATTGCTGCTGTTCAATAATGATCGCCTCATGGCGAAAATCGCCGCCAGCTCCGCCATACTCCTCCGGCATGGAGGCGCAAAGAAGTCCCGCCTCACCCGCTTTGGACCAGACGTCCCGCGGAACGATACCCGCCTTCCTCCAGTCCTGAACATGCGGTGCGCATTCCCGTTCGAAGAATTGACCGACTGCGTCCGAGAAGATGTTCATTTCCTCATCGTCGCGCCAGGCGGATGGCTTCACATCAAGCGGGCTTTGCTGCATAAAATATCCTCGCTAGGGCTCGTATGCGCTCAAAAGCCCTCTCGTTTACGTTCACGTCAAGCTCTTATAGCGGAAATGCTGCCGAAAAGCACCCGTGACGTAAGGGAAACATCTAATTTTAGCTGAGCGGCTGCCATATCCAAGTCACGCCCTTGATCTGTCGCCCGCCGCGCCGCCGAGCAAACCACACGGTGATCACGATGGACAGTAAGATAACGCCGAGACGAGACACATTCGCCGACATCGGGCCAAGAGCGATACCGCCCAAGGTCGCCAAGTTGTCGTAAGAGCAGGTTCTATTTTGCGCATCCATCTCCTCAGCATTAAAGGCAGACGTCGAAGCGCCCGCCTTTAAGCTGTTTAGATGCATTGCGGCCTACGATTGGATGCGATCAGAACGCCTCTGCGTCCATTGCCATCATTGTGGTAGCACCGGTCTTCAGCTTGGTAAGGTGTGCCCCCGCCTCAGGGAGAAGCCGCTCATAATAGTAACGCGCTGTCACAAGCTTATTGGCATAATACGGGTCGGTCGTCCCAGCGGCAGCCTTTTCGAGCGATGTCTTCGCCATCTTCGCCCACATATAGGCAAGTGCTGTGAAGCCAAACAGCTGAAGATAGTCCATCGACGCCGCGCCAGCATTGTTGAAGTCGGACATGCCGTTCTGCATCAACCAGGTTGTGCCCTCTTGAAGTTGTTCCTTGGCCGCCGTCAGCCCTTCTACAAATGGGGCCAGATCGGCATTTTCCTGGTTCTCACCGAGAAAGTCATCGAGCTCCGCGAAAAAGCTGAACACCGCACGGCCGCCATTCGCAGACAATTTCCGCCCCACAAGATCCAGGGCCTGAATGCCATTGGTCCCTTCGTAAATCAGCGAAATGCGCACATCTCGGACGATCTGCTCCAGTCCCCACTCGCGGGTAAAGCCAGAGCCACCATGCAATTGCAGACTATCATTACAGGACTTCAGCCCACGGTCGGTCAAAAACGCTTTGATCACCGGCGTCATTAGAGCCATGTAATCATTTGCTTTTTCACGAACTTTCTCATCCGGGGACTTATGCTGCAAATCCCCATGGAGCGCCGTCCAAAGGACAAAAGCGCGAGCCCCTTCAATAAAGGCGCGGCTGTCCATCAACATCCGGCGCACATCGGGATGAACGATGATTGGATCGGCCGGCCCATCCGGATTCTTCGGTCCGGTCAGCGAACGCCCCTGCACGCGATCGCGGGCGAAATCTGCAGCGTTCTGGTAGGCCACTTCAGCTTGCGCAAGCCCCTGCATGCCAACCCCAAGGCGCGCCTCGTTCATCATGACGAACATGGTGCGCATGCCCTTGTTTTCTTCGCCAATAAGCCAGCCCGTCGCACCATCATAATTCATCACGCAGGTGGAGTTCCCGTGAATGCCCATTTTCTCTTCGAGACCACCGCAGGACACAGCATTACGCTCACCAAGGGAGCCATCCTCATTCACGATGTATTTTGGCACCACGAACAGCGACACGCCTTTAATGGAGTCCGGGGCCCCTTCGATTTTCGCAAGGACCAGGTGAATGATATTGTCAGTCAGATCCTGCTCGCCACCGGAAATCCAGATCTTCGATCCAGTGATCTTGTACGACCCATCCGCCTGCGGCGCGGCCTTTGTCTTCATCATTCCGAGATCGGTGCCACAATGCGGCTCCGTCAAATTCATTGTGCCGGCCCATTCACCCGCTGCCATTTTGGGACCGTAAAGGGCTTTTTGCTCAGCAGATCCTCCCTCCATAAGGGCCTCATAGGCCCCCCGGGTCAGACCTGGATACATGCCAAACGCCATATTGGCCGCGGATGTGATCTCGTTGAACGCCGTGCTGAGGACATAAGGCAGCCCCTGCCCACCTGATTCCGGATGCGCCCCGAGCAATGGCCAACCATTCTCGACCATCTGGTGATAGGCTTCCTTGAAGCCGTCAGGCGTTTTCACCGAACCATCTTTGTTGCGCACACAGCCCTGCTGGTCGCCAACAGAATTCAGAGGAAACAGCACCTCTTTGGCGAATTTGCCACTCTCCTCCAGAATCTGATCGACAACATCGGGGGTCGCATCGGCGAACCCTTCAAGATTGGAGTAAGACTGCATCTGCAGAAACTCATGTAGCAAAAATTGAATATCGCGAATTGGAGCGTCGTAGCGGGGCATAAGCTTTCAGGTCCTCTGAATGTATCGGTCTGGGCGGTCGAGCCGCTTAGTTTTGATCTTCTAAATGTGCACGGGCAACAGCATCATAAGCCCGAATACTGTCAGCAGCCTCCTTGTTAGGGGTAACTTGCTCAAGCTGTTGCTCAGCCCATTCAATCCCTTTTTTGAGTTCTGCCAATGCCGTATCGATGTCCGCGCGTTGTTTTTCCAATTCTTTGACTTGATTGCGAAACTTCTCAAGCGTGGCCCGCAATTGTAGCCGCTGATCGCCGCCAATCTTATAAAGATCCAGGATTTCTCGAATATCTGCCAGCGGCAATCCAACCCGTTTGCCGCGCATAATCAAACTAAGTCGAGCGCGGTCGCGATTAGAATAGACACGGGTCATACCGTCCCTGGCGGGGTGCAGCAGATCCTTGTCCTCATAGAAGCGAAGCGCGCGAGCGGTCACGCCAAACTCTCGGGCAAGCTCGGAAATCGAATAGGTCCGGGAATCGGCCGCTGATACCGACTTCCCGATCGAGTGTGGGGGTTTATAATGCATGGGTATTTTATGCCCCAAGTTTACGCGAACGTCAACGTAAACTTCCCCAAGGCCAAAAACATGTTCAATCTGTCATAAACTTGCCTCTGGGGATTCCCAGATCGTTTACCTTTAACTCGCCCTTAAGACCGACGCTCCAAACAAGACATAATCGTTAATGCGCCTTCGAAAGGTGTAAATTGTCAGGAGTACGCTGTGACACAAAGAGGTCCATGGAGCGTGAAGGGCATCGACAATCGGGCGCGGCAAGCCGCTCGCGACGCAGCGCGTGTTGAGGGGCTAACCCTCGGCGCCTATCTGAACAAGTTGATCCTTGAGGAAGAACACACAGATCCGACGCCAGAGGCAGATCTTCAGATCAATGAAGTTCCGGAATCGAAAAAGAGCACGAAGAGCACCGGCCAAGGGTCCCGTACCGCCCATGATCTTGCGTCAAACGCGCTTGACCGTCTGACACGGCGGATCGAAACCGCCGAAGCCCGATCGACCCTCGCCATCACTGGCATAGACCAATCGGTCTATGGTCTTCTGTCCCGCCTGGAAAATGCCGAGCACACCCAGGAAGCATTCAGTATCCACATCGACAGCGTCCTGGCTGAAATCAAGGACACCTATGACCAGCTGGCCGGCAAGGTGGGCGAGCTCGAAGCGGACGAAACGGCAGAAAAAGGCCTCAATGCGCTCAAATCGCTGGAAGAAGCGCTCGGAAAGCTGGCATCGCATGTCTATGAGGAAAATGCGCTGGCGGCAGAGGAAACGGATGCCATCAAAATGCGCCTTGAGACCGGTCTCGGCGACATTTCCGATCGCCTGGACGGTATCGATGCTCAAATCGGCGGCCATGTCGAAACGGCCAAAAAAGAACTGTCCTCTGTGGTGTCCGACGCAGAACTCCGCGTCGAAGGCACAAACCGCCATCTCAGCGAACGGTTCACTGCGCTGGAAGTGAACGTCGCTGAAAAGCTCTCCCATATCGAAGGTATTGGCGACGTGATGAATGGCGTACATTCGGAAATCACCGACGCCGTGGCGGGCGTCCGGCGAGACACCGCAGACGATATCGGCTCGATCAACAGCGCCCTGGAAAGCATCCAGGACCGCCTCACAAAAGCAGAAGACACGACCAATAGGGCGCTTCGGAGCCTTGAACGCACCTGTGACAGCCTCGACCGGCGCCTGGCCGATGTTGGCGGTCCGGCAGAAGGCGGCTCAACCGACGAATTGCGCAGTGAGTTTGAAGAGCGGTTCGAAGCCATCGCAGACGATCTGCGCGGCGTGGTCGCCGCAGCTCGCGCCGAAATGGCTGAAGAGATAGAGGCAGCAACCAAACTGGTCGACCAGAGCGTGATCGGAACGCTGGAGACAACCGTCGAAGATATGCGCGATCGCCTCGACGCAACTGAAGACCTACACAGCCAAACCATGGACATGGTCAGCGACACGGTGAACCGGGTTGTTGAAAGCGTTGATCAACGCCTGACGGCAAATGAAGAACAGCAAGGCCAGGCCATAGAGCGCATCGGATCCCAAGTCACTCGGATCTCCGACAATCTCGACCAACGCATCGAAGCGGTCGAGGAAGAACAATCCAAACTCGAAAGCCAGCGCGATGACATGCGCCGCCTCAGCGCATCAATCGACGAGAGAATCGCACAGTTCGAAAGTCTGGACACCCACGCACTCGACGCCGTTAGCGAACGCGTCGAACAGCTCGCTGACAAGCTCGACGAGCGCGTCATGGCAAGCGAACAGCGCTCAGCCGAGGCGATTGAGCAAGTCGGAGAACAGGTCGCCTCTGTTGCCGCGCGCATCGATCAACGCCAGGACGAAGCGTTCCGAGCCTTCTCAGAGAAACTTGAAACAGCTCAACAACGCCAGGCCTCCCGTCTTTCAGACGCCCTATCAAACGTGTCTGATCGCCTGGAGCAAATGCAACAGCAGCAGATCACAACCATCTCTCCCGTACAGAAAGCGATCGCGACGCTCGCCCAACGCATTGAAGCAATTGAAGATTTCGCGACCCCCCCCTATGCGGAGCGCGCCGATTCGCCAGATCTGCCGGAAATGGTCGAACCGACCGCCATCGATACAAGCATCCCAGACACGGATGACAAATCACTGTTCGAGGCGATCGATGCACTGGAGAGCCAGCAATCATCTGCGCCGAATCCGCTTGAAGCAGACCTCAATATCGACGACGAAACCACCGCAGCGGCTGATAGCTTCGAGGCCGGTATCGAAAGCTGGGCCGATAATGCAACCGACGAGGTCGGCGAAATTGACCCCGTGGCTGACAGCGCCTTCGATGTAACGGTGGATCTCGCTACTGACCCAACGCCGTCCGACGCCGAAAATGAACACGATTACTACGCAGATCTGCCGGAGCCGGAGACATCCTGGGCCGACAGCGCCTTGGAAACACGTGACAGCGACATCTTTGACGACGAGCCGATCACGCCCGCCGCCGAAGAGACAGAACCCGGCTCCATTCTAGACGCCAATATCGAGGATTTCGAAGCGACGGCAGAGGCCGAGCCCGATCCGGAAGACGAAGAGCCCGCGGCCCCTCAGAGCTATCTGAGCCAAGCCCGAGCCGCCGCAAGAGCCGCAGCAGAGGCGGACGAAAACAGCAAAAAGAAAAAGTGGCGCGGCAAGAAGAAAGACAAGGCAGCCAAAGGCGCTGACGCCAAGCCCAAAGCCGACAAAGTCAAAGCGTCCAAGCCGGAAAAGACGTCGAAGAAAGAAAAGAAAGCCTCAGACGGAAATTCCAAAAACACCGGCACGGTGCCAAAAATTGCGGCGGTATCAGCCCTCGCGATCGCCAGCGCCGGCACAGCCGGATATCTCTATGTCCGGGGCAAACAAGCCACACCTGCCCTATCCATCAACCGCTTGACCGACAGCGCTGCCACGAAGCACGCGGCCGCTGAAGACACGGCGCGTGAGCCCCTTCAAACGGCGGCGGCCGATGTGTCATCGCCGAACGCTACAGAGGCGGCGGACGATCGACTGTCTCTCTTTGCCGCGCGTATCGATGACACATCGGTCGAAAACGTCGTTCCCGTAGAGACGATTACGCCCATATCGCCTGACCTGGATGGCGGTGCTGGCTTTGACAGTCTGCCAGTTATTCCTGCGTTGATCTCGGCAGAGGACGCGGCGGCAGAGGGCAACCCTGTCGCCATGTTCCAACTTGGCCTCGCCAAATTGGAGGAAGGACAAACCGCAACGGGCGCGGAGCTGATCCAAGCATCCGCATCAAAAGGCACGCCAGCGGCGCAATACCGCCTGGCAAAGCTTCATGAGCAAGGCCTCGGCGTCGCACGTGACCTTCAGGAAGCACGGGCATGGACCGAACGCGCGGCGAATGGCGGAAATGTCAAAGCCATGCACGACCTCGCCGTCTTCATGACCGAAGGCGAAGGCGGGCAACAAAGCTACACAGGTGCCGCAGAATGGTACCGAAAGGCTGCCGAATATGGCGTGCTCGACAGTCAGTTCAATCTGGCGGTGTTCTACCAGGATGGCCTCGGCGTCTCTCCAAGTCTGACCGAAGCCCTGTTTTGGTTTGAAATTGCCGCACGCCAGGGGGACGTGGACGCAAAACGGAGTGTCGCGGCTCTGCAGAACCGCGTCTCGAGCGTGGCAGCGGAGCAAGTGAAGTCGCGGGCCGCCGCATGGCAACCAGCCCTCACCGACGATGCCGCCAACGGACACTTTGCCGATGCACCCTGGTCGGTCCGGCCAAACCAGGAGCATGTCCTCGCGGTTCAGACGCGCCTCTCAGCCCTGGGGTACGATACCGGCACGCCCGACGGCTCGATGGGGCCGCGAACAGCCGCCGCCATTCGTAAATTTCAAGAGGCCTCGGGTCTCTCCCCCACCGGCACAATCACGACCGGCCTGATCGACAAGCTGAATACTGTATCGACACCGAGCCGCGGCTAAGACAGTGACTTAAAGCGACCACAGCCCCTCGGGGCGGCGCACATCCACCTCAAGTCGTTTGGGATCAAGCAAGAAGACACGATCCCCGCCAAGCACATAGGCGTCGGGTCGTCTTGAGAACACATCGACAAAGGCCGCGTCGCAGATATTCAGCCCGCCCGTATACGCTCCCAATGATGGCAGGATCAGGCTGTGTCCATTGGTGGCGAAGCATCGACGCCGAACCGCGCGGCCACGGGCCCGCACTTTCGCTGCAGGATGCAAGTGGCCGGCAACTTCACCCACCTCCCCCTTGGGTTCGTGGCGAAACACCAACTTGCCGAGACGAAGCTCGTTCCGCCCTTCACCGCCAAGTGAGGCCGGCGGATCCGGATCATGATTACCTTCAACCCAGAACCAATCCGCACTGTTCGTTAAAGCGCGAATACGCACACGATCCCCATCACACAACCGCGCTTCGGCCCCACCATCATGGAAACTGTCACCGAGGGAGATGATCCGCTTCGGATCAAGTGCGGAAACCATAGCCTCCACCTCTGCCAGCGTCGCCGATGTGTCATAGGGCGGCAACATCTGTCCTTTGGCTGCATATGAAGAGCCCTTTTCAAGATGCAGGTCAGATACAATGAGCGTCTCTTCAGAGCCCCACCACAGCCCCCCTGCTGGCAGCAGGGTCAGCTCCTGCCCGCACAGGGAGATTGAGGTGCGTTGCACACCATTTGGCTCAGAAAGCGCAGGAGAATTTACCATAAGGACAAAATGCGCCGCGGCCGCCCGAACCGTCAATCACCAAAGCCCAGCACTCCACAACTTGAAGATGTTTGTCCGCGCGCAAGCACGGTGACGGAAGCTTATCCTTGATCCAAGAACTCATCCCAATAAGGCGTCGGACCAAAGCGCTCTGCGAGAAAATCAATAAATCGGCGGACCCGCAGCGATAAGTGCCGGGTCGGCGGATAGACCGCATAGATCCCCATATTATACCAACGGTACTCGGTAAGGACCGCCTTTAGCAGGTCCCGCTCGACGGCCTGATGAACGATAAAACTGGGTTCGCATAGAATACCCAATCCGGCGATCGCAGTTTCACGCAAGGCGTCCCCATTCGTCGCTTGAAACCGCGTATTGACCATAACCGTACCCTCATCGCCATTCGGCGCGGTGAACGACCATAAGGGCGGGTTAGGTAGATTGCCGTAGCAAAGGCCTGGCCACCCTTCGAGATCACTCGGGTGCTCGGGGGTACCATATTGACGAAACAACTCGGGCGCGCCGCAGACCACATGCTGCACATCGGCAAGTTTCCGCGCCATGAGGCTGGAGTCTTTCAAAGTTCCGATTCTGATCGCCACATCGAACCCCTCTTCAACAAGGTCGACGCGCCGGTCACTCATATCCAGGTCAACATCAATGTCCGGATGGGCATGCATGAAGGCAGCGATCGCCGATGAAAGATGCGCGACGCCAAAGCTGAGCGGCGTTGCAACTTTGAGCTTACCGCGGAGCACAGCACTCTGTTGGGTCACTTCCGCCTCGGCCTCTGACAGATCTGCAAGAATGCGCACCGACCGATCGTAAAATACCCGCCCCTCAGCCGTCAGGCGCATCTTGCGCGTCGTCCGCTGAAGGAGTTGCACGCCGAGCCGCGCCTCCAATTCCTTCATCCGCCGAGAGATCGCCGATACAGCGACGCCCCTGACGGCCGCTGCCTTCGTGGCCGTCCCAGCATCGACGAGCTGAACGAAGGTGCGCATTTCCTCAAGTTCATTCATATCTTTCTAATTATCAGAAAAATCATTTTCAAATAGCCCTGTTTTTCTCACACCTCGCAATGATTAGCTTCTGGCAATCGACGGTGGCGCAGCGCAATTGCCGCGTCGCCATAACGCAACGGAGACTATAATGACCTCACTCAACGCAAATGGCCGCCTCTCAGGCAAGACCGCCATTATCACAGGTGGCACCACCGGGATCGGCTTTGAAACAGCTCGCCAGTTCATTCGCCAAGGCGCGCGTGTCCTGATCACCGGTCGAAACCAAGAGAAAATCGACATCGCACTGGCTGATCTCGGCGAACAGGCCGTTGGCATTGTTGCTGACTCAACGAACCTCAGTGATTTGGACAGAGTTGCCGACAAGGCCCGCGAAACTTTTGGCAAGGTCGACGTTCTTTTCGCAAATGCTGGCAACGGCGTGTTCGCGCCAATCGCTGACGTCGATGAAACCGCCTACAATCACCAGTTTGATCTCAACGTTAAAGGGGCCTTTTTCACGGTACAGAAAATTCTGCCCCTCATGAAACAAGGAGCCTCGATTATTCTCAACGCATCATCTGTCCACAGCAAGGGAGCCCCGGGCGGTAGCCTTTACTTTGCCAGCAAGGCAGCCGTCCGGTCTTTCGCGAGAACGCTTTCCACGGAACTTGCTGGCCAAGGCATTCGCGTCAATTCCCTGAGTCCCGGCATCGTTCCAACCAAGTTCTTCGCAAACTCCAATGTTGGAGAAGGGGCCTACGGACAATTCGAAGAACTTGCCGGCAAAAGCGCGCCCCTTGGCCGTGCAGGCACACCAGAAGAGATCGCCTATGCAGTCGTGTACCTGGCGAGTGATGAAAGCTCTTACGTGACAGCGATCGACCTCAGCGTCGATGGCGGGTGGGCCGAAGTCTAAATTGAAGTCTTGAAACGGCGAGACCGGCTGACACGAACCGGTCTCGCTTTTCCATGAGCGGGAGATGTCCGATGGAATCAATGAACATACTCAGAGTGGACGCCAGCATGCGGCGCGCAGGATCGCGCAGCCGAGCACTAACCGACACCTTGATTGAGCAGCTGCGAGAAACCCACGGTTCGATCAGCCTAACGCAGCGAGACTTATCCGATGGTGTTCCGTTTATCGACGCCCCCTGGATAGACGCAAA
This sequence comes from Pseudomonadota bacterium, assembly GCA_039817885.1. Classification (GTDB taxonomy): domain Bacteria; phylum Pseudomonadota; class Alphaproteobacteria; order Caulobacterales; family Hyphomonadaceae; genus CALLCD01. Next base: position 29,434 of record JBCBUY010000011.1, read on the forward strand.
TTTCACCGCCCCATGCGAGCGGTCTTCTGAGCAGCGGGCCGTCCTGGCCCGTTCCGACGCACTGTTGAGTGAACTTCAAGTCGCTGACGTTCTGGTGATTGGGTCACCAATGTACAATTTCGGCATCCCGGCGGCTTTGAAGGCCTGGGTAGATTTGGTGGTGAGAGCGAAAGAATCCTTTCGCTACACGGACAGCGGACCGGAAGGCCTGCTTAAAAACAAGGTCGCATATATTGTTCTTGTATCTGGTGGCACCAAAGCTGGCGCAGATATCGATTTCGCATGGCCCTATCTCCGCCATATCCTCGGCTTCGTCGGCATCACGGACGTAAGACTGATCGCAAGCGATTTGATCGGCATTGATCGGGCGACCGCGGACGCACAGGCGCGTTCAGCCATTTCGGCCCTCGGAATCTGAGTGACCTGCCAAAATCGACCTCATGGATAAGATGGACGCCGCTCGGATCACACCCGCACCTATCTCTCAAAACGCCCACCGCGCCAAAAGTGGGTGTCAATTGACACCCACCTGCGGGCGGCGAACCATCGCCAAATCGCAGCGCATAGATGTCTCAGCCTCGGACTGCGCTCCGCCTCAGACTGATCAGCGCCTGATCCAGCAAAGGTTGGCTCGATGCACAGACAAACTGCCCGCCGGGCTTGGCCGGTGCGCCAGTCCAGTCGCAAGCAAGCCCTCCCGCACCGCGGACGACCGGGATCAACGCCCCCATATCCCATGGCGCAAGTCCCGTCTCGGCGACAAGATCAATCGTCCCCGCCGCGAGACGCGCATAGGCATAGGCATCTAAGCCATACCGAATAATCCGTGCCGTGTGCCGCAGATGCGTCCACGCCCCCTGTTCTGCCGGCGTCAAGATAAATGGATCCGTCGTAGCGATTGTGGCCTGCCGAAGATCTTCCTCCCCAGAAACCCGAAGGGGCACTTGGCCCTGGGCGGTTTCCATCGCCGCCCCGCCTGGCCAGCCGAGATATCGCTCGCCAAGAACCGGTTGGTCGATCACCCCGATCAACGGGTCACCGGCGGGGTCGCACAACGCGATCAGCGTGGTCCATACGGGCAAACCGGCCACGAACGCTCGGGTGCCATCAACTGGATCAAGCAGCCAGGTCAACCCATTTGCCGATGGCCGATCGCCAAACTCCTCCCCCACAATACCATCTTCCGGCCGTTCGGCCTCGATCAAAGCGCGCATGGCACTTTCCCCACCGCGATCGGCCTCGGTGACCGGGTCGAACCCGTCGCGTTTTGCCCCATCCTTGCCCTCAACCGCATCCAGCGCGCGAAAGTGTGGGACAATGGCGGTGCGCGCAGAATCAGCAAGCCGCCCAGCAAATGCGAGGGCGGCTTCAATATCGTGATCAGAAAGTCCGGCAGCCATAGGGCTCGCCTTACCGGGTCACCCCTTAAGACGCAACGTCGCTCGCATCGCTCTCAAGCGCTTTTGCAAGCTCGAGAAGGCGTTTGCGGGGCCGCTCGCTAAGGCGGTAATAGGCCCGTACCAGCTCCAGTGTTTCCTTCTGGCTCAGCACATCACCCTCAAGCTGTTCGGCATCATTGGCTGGCTTTCCAGGCCCTTCATGCATGTCGAGCCCATCAAAGAAGTACTGAACCGACACATTCAGCGCCTTCGACAGGTCATAAAGGCGCGAGGAGGTCATCCGGTTCGCGCCACACTCATATTTCTGGATTTGTTGGAAGCGCACGCCAACCTGCTCAGCCAGTTCCTGCTGGGTCATTCCCAGGAGTCGCCGCCGACGGCGTAACCGCTTGCCCACATGCAGGTCAGTATCGTCTGCCATATCTCGCTCCAAACTCGTACACCCAGGAACACCGACGTCCCTTTTCAGGATGCTTGTTCGTTTGGTCAGCAAAACCCGTGCCGAAGTTCATATTTTGCCGGCCAGACTACTGTCATATGCATTTTAGCATAGTTGCCATCTCGCAGTTGCAGCAAAATCGCCTTGCTTATTTTGCGCTGCACAATACGTTCGGAGAGCGCTTCGGCGTAACGCCTATGGCGTTTCCTCCCTATACCTTATAAGGCCGCGCGGCTTACGCGCGGCTCTTTTTTTAACAGGACTTGGCCTTCGCATAGCCGATCAGAACTTCGGCCACCTGCATGATATGCGGCAACAAAGCATCAAAATTTGCCGTTTTTTCAACCGTATCTTCGTCCATATACAGGCTTCGATTGATTTCGATCTGAAGCGCATGAACCTGCTGTTTTGGCCGCCCATAGGCCCGCGTCGTAAACCCGCCTGCATAGGGCGCGTTCCGGGCCACAGAGTAACCAAGACGTCGGAACGTGCGCTCAGCGAGGCCGGTTAGCCGGCTGTCACAGCTCGACCCGAAACGGTCGCCAAGCACGATATCGGTGAGCTTGCGCCGTCCTGGCTGGCGAGATGGCATGGAATGGCAGTCGATCAGGACGGCCACCCCGAATCTGTCGCGAAACCCCTCAAGGGTCTGCTGAATAAAGCCATGATAGGCATCGTGAACAAGCGCCAAGCGATACTCTCCCTCCGCCCGGCTCAAGCGATTTGAATAGATCAGCTCACCCCGAGCCGCGACTTTCGGCAGGCATCCCAGCCCGGCCTCAACCCGGGCGCTGGGCACTCCGACGGTTCGCGGGGCACCATCGGTAAACATATCGGGATCAAGCTCACGGGCATCACGGTTCAGATCAACATATGCCCGTGCATAATTCGCCGAAACCAAGGCGGCACCAAGCCGAGCGACAGGGCTGAACAATTCATCAACAAACGCATCTTCGGTCCGCCGGAGGTCCATTACCGGAACACGAAGCCCCGACAGCATGGATGCTGGGTAATTCGCCCCACTATGGGGCGAGGCAAACAAGATCGGGACAGCAAGCCCCTCAATCGCTGTCACCTGATATGCCGACAGCCCCGCGACAGGGCATACGGGCTGGTGTAAAAGGGACTCGGCCTGTTGTTCCACCGAACCATAAATTGACACCCAACCGGCAAGGTCAAGAGGCGCGTTCATTTCAGATTTACCGACATCTGGCTTAATGCGGAAAGTTACCGAGTTTACTGAGGCGGATGATGACTAAAATCTTACTGGCAGAAGATGATGATTCCCTTCGCACGTTCCTGGCAGCTGCTTTACGCCGGGCCGGACACGACGTTCAGGATCATGAAGATGGTGAAGGCGCGTTGGAGGCCCTGGAGCGGGAAGTCTTTGACCTGCTATTGACCGATATCGTGATGCCGGGCCTCGACGGGATTGAACTGGCACGCCGAGGGGCCGAATTGGACCCGGCGATGAAGATCGTATTTATCACCGGATTCGCGGCCGTCGCCCTCTCCTCGGGCTCTCCGACGCCGGCCGGCTCGAAAATCCTGTCCAAACCCTTCCATCTGCGCGAAATCGTTGATGAAGTCGAGCGGGTATTGGCCGCCTGAGATCTCCCTGCCGCTTCGGCCTTGACATGGACGCCACAAAGTCGGATGGCACCCATCTTCCGCAACACGGTTATGGTCGATTAGCTCAGCGGTAGAGCACTACGTTGACATCGTAGGGGTCACTGGTTCGATCCCAGTATCGACCACCATTCGCGACCCGGATTTGATCCGGTGAATAAATCCAGCGCGAAATGAGTTCCTGAGCATAGACCGCAAATCGATCCAGCATTCCCATCGCACGCCTTGAGGCCTCCTACGCCTCGCCAAAGGCCGCAATGCCGGCAAAGATACTCTGCACCAGAGCCCGATCATCGGGCGTGAGCTCTGGTCGCCAAATATCGAAGATCAACACAGATCTGTCGCATTGGCTCGCATTGCGCGCTTCGTGCTCGATGGAGTCGTCGAAGATCAGCAATTCACCATCCGTCCAGCCGCGCGTCTGATTGCCAACGCGAATGGAACAGGAATCCGGCAGAACAATCGGCAAATGACAGATCAGACGCGTATTGGTCAGGCCGGTATGCGGCGGAATATGTGCCCCCGGAACAAGGCGGGAAAACAAAATACTGGGCGATTGCCCCTGCACCTCTGGAACAGGCGCATGCCCGAGCGCCGTCATGGTCTTCGGACATGATGCCAAATTGTCCTCGATACGATCGCCATTCCGAACAAGGTGAATGGCAGACCAATCCCGGCTACCGGTCAATGCGTGTTGACGCAGATGCGGCTCACGGCCGTCAGCAGAGACGTAGGCCCCGAAGCGATGTTCATCGCCAGACAGAACAGCGAACTCCGCCTTGATATCATCGCTTGCTGCTTGGACAGCCTCAGCCCAGTCGAATTCAGACGCCTCATAGAACTGCCGGGGTGGCAACTCCGGAAAGTAAAACCGCTGCGGCTGTTGCTGGTAGACCTGTTGCTTTCCGAAGATCAAATCCAGCGTCAGCGCTCCGCGTGAGCCGTGGCGGACCGCATCGCCGCCCAGCGCCGTCTGCACATGATTGCGCAGCCAGGATTCATAAATATTCGCCGCAGAGGAACACTCCTGCTGAGCGCGCTTAAGCTCGGAAATCGTGCGGGCATCGAGCTGCGCATTTGGCGGGACCGCTTGAATAGCGGACATATAAGCCGCGATGGCCTGTCTTTGCTTACCGAGCCCCTTTAACGCATCCCCGCGCATAACCAGCGCAATCGGCTGCTGATCGTGATCCACGCGAATGAAGCGATCAATGGCATTGAGCGACCCTTGATGATCGCCAAGACCTTTGGCAGCGATGGCGAGCCCCATCAAAACACGCGGGTCATCTGTCTCCGGTTGGTCGGCTTGCCGAAAGACCTCAAATGCGTCTTGAAACCGACCGGACTGCAGGGCCGCCTGCCCCTGTTGCACGGCGTCATTTAACTGATGATTTTGCATGGGCGCTATGCTGCACAGTCTGTTTCGCGGCGCAAGCCGTGTTCAGAGAGAATAACCGGGTCGAAGCGCCATATTAGAAGAGGCTGAGCGCCATCGCCAATGTCGCATCGCGCCCGGCTGCAATGTCGGCAGCCGTTTCGCTGACAAGTATATCGGGCACAATACCCGCATCCGGTTGAGGGGTTGCCGGAAACTGACCGACCATGGGCAGGTCAAACTCGATCCCAGAAACAGGCAGGGTCGTGAAAAAGAACCCATCGCCATTAATGCCGCGCCGATTGCCGCCGGTTGGCGCGCCCACCAGCTTCATGCGACCGGTCGATTGGGCGATGAGCGCAAACGTAAACGCAGCAGAACTATTGGTTGGGCTGGTGAGCAACACGGTCGGCACATCGACCGGCGTGCCACGAGGTGCGATCTCGGTTATCTGCTTCGCCGCCGGCAACTCATAGAACCCATACCCGATCGCGTCAGCTCCCTCCCCGATCGTATAGAAGCTAGGATCCCAGGTTTTGACATGTGGCCTAAGGTCTTGCGGAAAGGTCCGGAAGCGAACAAGCCGTCTGATGTCTGGCAGAGGGACGGCCTCGGCAATGAGGCGAGACAATAAGACCGCACCAACCTCCGGATTGCCGCCTTCATTCCGGCGGTTGTCTACAATGAGGCCGCGCAGATCCGCAACCTCATCCAGCGTGCCATCGAGCCAGGACCGCCAATCCCAATCTGTGTCATACGTGCTCCAGCTCGGCATTGTGAGTAGGCCGACACCGTCTCGGATCTCAAAATCCCAAAGAGGGTCGCCAGACCCACGTGCGCCAATGGCAGCCTTCCGCATGGCCTGCCGTTCGGCGAGATCAATCGCAGGGGCATCGACGGAGACCTCTGCACCAAGCGGTGTTCGAGCCGTGATGCGATGGACGCCGTCCGCGGGCGCTCCATAGATTAGCCCATGAAAAATATCGAAATATTCGAGGCGCGCCCGGTGCTGCACGTCAAGCAAGGCCCGGCGTTTGCCGGGAGCCGCCCCGTCGGCGCGGGTATACGGCAGCAAACGATGCAGCATATCACCAGGAGCAACCCCATTAATGTCCGTCACAACCGATCCGCGGGAAAGGCCAGGCTCGGAGGGTGCATCGGTGACGACCATCTCATCTTCGATCCACCGAAACGCAAAAGGGAGACGTTTGCGCCGGTCGAACAGGGCAGCGCTTACCGTCTCTGACTGGTTATAGAAGTTCGCATAAGAATGGCCGCAGCGCAGCTTCGATAGAAAACGAGAAAGAACAAGATAGCGTGTTTCGAGCGCTTCCGTCGCAACAAAGGTCGTTTCAAACTCCTCAAGCGCGGCCTCAAGGGCAGCGGGATTGAGATAGCGCAGCGCTCCTGGATGAATATCAAGCGCCGCCCTCAGAACCTTAATGTCTTCAGCAATGCCGAGGTTCTGCGCCAGCACACGAGGCGACACCATAGCAGCACTAGCGATGGCAGCCCCCGTTTTCAGGACATATCGGCGATCAAAGACTGGCATACAATTATCGTCCCATTGAGGAGATTAGCTGACATAAGCTAACGGCACTCTTTACGAATACTATTTTCCGCCGGCGGCTGGCGCAACTACATAGCAAACAGGCCAGATCGTTTAGAGATACTAAAACTTGAACACCCAAAATCAGGATAGGTCACACGGCGCATCTGACTTATCTAGCAACCTGACGAAATACAGCCCCTTGAGGGTCAGTGAGACCGAGCAAATCCATGTTTGACGACGCACCTGACACACCCGAACCAATCAATGAAAAGCTCTCGGACAATGAGCGTCTGAAGGAAGAAAGCGATTTTCTGCGTGGCACAATAGCAGAAGACCTGGAAGACCCTATCACGGGCGGTTTCACACCGGACAATTACCAACTGATCCGTTTCCATGGCATGTATCAGCAAGATGACCGCGACATTCGCGGGGAGCGAGTGAAACAGAAGCTCGAACCCCTACACAATGTCATGCTGCGGGCCCGTATGCCGGGCGGAATCATCACGCCAAAACAATGGCTGATCATCGAAAAATTTGCCGAAGACAGCTCGATATACGGATCTGTGCGCCTCACCACGCGCCAGACATTCCAGTTTCACGGCGTGCTGAAACCGAACATCAAGGACATGCACAAGCTGATCGCGTCCGCTGGCATCGACTCGATTGCCACAGCCGGCGACGTCAACCGGAACGTGCTCTGCACCACTAATCCGGTGGAATCCGAGCTCCACCAACAGGCCTATGACTGGTCGAAGAAGATATCCGAACATCTTCTCCCGAAAACCAATGCCTACGCGGAAGTATTCCTCGATGGTGAGAAGGTGATGACGACCGAGGAACCGATCCTCGGAGACACCTACCTGCCCCGGAAGTTCAAAACCACCGTTTCAGTCCCGCCGAGCAATGAGGTCGATGTCCACGCGAACGATTTGAACTTCGTCGCGATTGCTGAAAACGGAAATCTGGTCGGCTTCAATGTCCTCGTCGGCGGCGGTCTTGCCATGACCCATGGTGACACGGCGACCTATCCTCGCAAGGCGGACGATTTCGGATTTGTACCACTCGAGCACACGCTGAAAATCGCCGAACACGTCGTCTCGGTTCAGCGCGACTGGGGCAATCGCTCCAACCGCAAAAACGCGAAGACAAAATACACACTCGATCGCGTGGGCATTGATGTCTTCAAGGCAGAAGTCGAGAAACGCGCGGGTGTGACATTCGAAGACAGCCGCCCCTACGAGTTCACCACACGGGGCGACCGCTTCGGTTGGGTCGAGGGCATCGACGGCAAACATCACCTGACGCTTTATATCCTCAGCGGGCGGATCAAAGACTTTCCGGGTCGGCCGCTGAAAACAGGCCTTCGTAAGATTGCCGAGATCCACAAGGGCGATTTTCGCATGACCGCGAACCAGAACCTCGTCATTGCTGGCGTTCCGGAGGATCAGAAGGAAGAAATTGAAGCCATCGCGCGCGAGCATGGCTCGATTGACGATGCACATACCGAGCAGCTGAAAAACTCCATGTCCTGTGTGGCGCTCCCCACATGCCCCCTTGCCATGGCCGAAGCCGAACGGTTCCTCCCGGGCTTCGTGGCAGAGGTCGAACACTTGCTCGTCAAACATGATGTCCCGGATGACCATATGATTCTGCGGGTAAATGGCTGCCCGAACGGCTGCGGCCGCGCCATGCTGGCAGAGGCTGGTCTCGTCGGCAAAGGCCCAGGCAAATACAATCTCTATCTTGGCGGCAACCGTATTGGGACCCGCATTCCGAAACTCTACAAAGAGAATGTCAGCCCGGAGGTGATCCTCGGTGAACTCGACACGCTGATCGGTCAGTGGGTCGGCGAGCGCGAAGAGGATGAAGGCTTCGGTGATTTTGTCATCCGCAAGGGCATCGTGCCTGAAGTGAAAGTATCGAGGACAGATTTCCATGCTTGATGCCGGACAAAACATAATCCCCATCGATAGCAACGCACCGAAGTCGATGCTGAGCCTTCTGTATCAGACCACGGATCAACGGGATGAGCTGATTGCCAATGCCAACACGTGGCTGGCTGGGCTTGATGCAGAGGCGCGTGTGGAATGGGCACTGAACAATTTGCCGGCAGGATACGCCGTGTCGTCGAGCTTCGGCATCCAGTCGGCCGTTATGCTCCATATGATGACGCAGAAGAGCCCGGACATCCCGATCATTGTGATGGATACCGGCTATCTCTTCCCGGAGACCTATCAATTTATCGATGAGCTGACGGAACGGTTGGACCTCAACCTTCACATCTATCGGTCAGAGATGAGCCCTGCCTGGCAGGAGGCCAAATATGGTCAGCTTTGGACGCAAGGCGAAGACGGCATCAAGCGCTACAACACGATGAACAAGGTCGAGCCGATGCAGCGTGCGCTGCGCGAACTCGGTGTAAATACCTGGTTCAGTGGTCTTCGCCGCGACCAATCACAGAGCCGCGCCGATCGCCAATTTATCGAAATGCAGCATGGTCGCATCAAGATGCACCCCATCGTCGATTGGTCGAGCCGCGACATCTACATTTATTTGAAAGCTCACGACCTGCCCTACCATCCTCTGTGGGAGGAAGGATATGTAAGCGTTGGCGATACCCACACAACACGCAAGCTGGAAGATGGCATGACGGAAGAAGAAACTCGCTTCTTTGGCCTCACCCGCGAATGCGGCCTCCACACGGACGCCGGTTAGCCGCACCAGCAAGATCAGGATCAGAGATGTTTGTTTCGAACCTTCCCCCAGGCATGAACCCGCTTACACCTGAGCAAAGCCAGCTCATGCAGCAATTGATGACAACGCTGACGCCAATCCAGCAAGCTTGGATCAGCGGCTACCTTGCCGCATCTGCAAACGGCGCGGCGGGCACCATCCCAGCAACCGCGGCAACCTCAGCACCGGCCACCGCGGCGGCCCCTCTGACCGTGCTCTACGGATCCCAGACCGGTAATGCGAAACACGTCGCCCAGGATCTCGCTGAAAATGCCAAGGCACGGGGGCTCAATGTCAATCTCGTCGACATGGCCGATTACAAACCCAAAAATCTAAAGGACGAGAAATATCTCGCCATTGTCGTATCAACCCAGGGCGAAGGCGATCCGCCGGAAACGGCCGAACGATTCTTTGACTTCCTCGTCTCGAAAAAAGCGCCGAAACTGGATGGCACCAAAATCGCGGTCCTCGGTCTCGGCGACACCTCCTATGAATTCTTCTGCCAGGCCGCCGTCGATCTTGAAGAGCGTCTCGTAAAGCTTGGGGCGACACCTGTGTTCGACAAAGCGCTCTTCGATGTCGACTATGATGACCACGCCCCGGCCTGGATTGAAGGGGCCGTCGACATTTTCGAGCCAGATCTAAAAGCAGAGAATGACGGTGCAGCAACCAATGTTGTCCCCATGCCAGGCATCATACCAGGTCTTGCCACCGTCGCACCACCGGTCTCTCAGTACACGAAGAAAAATCCGTTCACAGCAGACGTCAGCCTCGTTCAAAAGATCACCGGACGTGACTCCACAAAAGATGTCCGTCACGTCGAAGTCTCCCTTGAGGGCTCGGACTTGACCTACCGCCCTGGCGATTCCCTCGGTGTATATTTCCGCAATGACGAAGTAGAAATAGAGACCGTTCTCACAAAGCTGAAGCTCGACGGCGACGATGAAGTGTCGATTGGGGACAACAGAAAACCGCTCCGCGACGCCCTCGCGACTGATCTGGAACTCACCCAATCCTATCCGAGCTTCGTCGAGAAATACGTCGCCGCAACGACCAACAAAGCCCTCGCCAAGATCGCTGAGGACAAAACAGCGCTCCGGGCCTATATCGAAGACCGTCAGATCTATGACATCCTCCATGAGCATCCACGCAAGATAGACGCACAAACGCTTGTCGATTGCCTTCGGAAAATCCAGCCACGGCTCTACTCCATTGCATCCAGCCAGGAAGAAGTCGAAGACGAGGTCCACACAACGGTCGGCGTGGTCGACTATGAGGCCTTTGACCGCCCGCACCTTGGCGGGGCCTCCGGCTATCTCGGTCGCCGCATCGAAGATGGCGATAAAATCCAAATCTATATCGAGCAAAACGACAATTTCCGCCTGCCGGCAAATCCGGACACGCCCGTCATCATGGTGGGTCCGGGCACAGGTATCGCCCCGTTCCGCGCCTTCCTGCAGGAGCGTGACGCGATCGATGCAGAGGGCAAAAACTGGCTCTTCTTCGGAAACCCCCATTTCACCCAGGATTTCCTTTATCAGGTCGAGCTGCAGGACTACCTGAAGTCCGGATTGCTAACGAAACTCGACGTCGCCTTCAGCCGTGACCAGGCCCATAAGATTTATGTCCAGGATCGGCTGAAACAAAAGGGCGCGGAGGTCTTCGCCTGGCTTGAAGATGGCGCACATTTCTACATCTGTGGAGACGGCGACCGCATGGCCAAAGACGTCCACGCAGCACTCATCGACATTGTCAAAACCCATGGCGGCAAAGATCTCGAAGCGGCGGAAGACTACATCGCAGCCTTGCGAGATGAGAAACGCTACCAACGCGACGTCTATTGATCCACCCATCGCCGTAAACCTCGCCAATCGCATCGATAGGCTATATCCTAGACAATTGGATTTCGATCTAAATTGAGGATACGGCTTTGCCGAACACAGACCAGCCAGACCTTCTACAACCCGTGGACGATTGTGTCCGACGCGAAGTGAAGACCCTCCTACACATCGCCCGCGACGGCGCACTCGGCCTCATATCTCCCGACACAAGCACACCGGACGTGACGCGCGTCGGCCTCGCCACGGACATAGATGGCACGCCGATCTTCCCAATGTCCGCTCTCTCTGGTCGGCCGCAAATGGCAAATGTGAGCAACACCGCCTCCCTGCTTGTCGGTCGCGCCGGCATGGGCGATCCCCTCGCCCATCCGCGGGTAACACTCCATGGCGAGATCCAGCGGGCGAAAGGTGAGGCCCATGACCGCCTCCGCGGACGCTACCTGGCGCAGCACCCCAAGGCGGCGCTTTATATCGATTTCGATGATTTCAGCCTTTGGCGATTCGAGATCCAAGGCGCAAACTTCAATGGTGGGTTCGGCAGAGCCTACAAGATGACCGCCGATGACCTCCTCTCCCCTGTCGAAGATCTTGCCGACTGGGGCCCCCGTGAAGCTGGTGCCCGGGTCCATATGAATGACGATCATGCCGACGCCGTTGAGCTGTATGCAAAAGGTTTCTGCGGCAGCTGTGACGGCAAATGGCAACTTACGGGCATCGACCCGGAAGGTATGGATCTCGCCCTTGGTGAAGATCGATTGCGGGTCTGGTTCGACGCACCGCTCACTGTGCCGGACCAAATGCACAAGGAACTTGTTGGCCTTGTGAAAAAAGCCCGCATCGCTCTGTCTGAAGACGAAAGCAAAGGCGTGGGCTAGCCCGGACAACACGGGTCATTGGCGTTAAAAACCGGATCGTCTAAGCTGACAGCCATGGCCAACTATCCAGATATCCAGATCGCCCAAATGGTCCACGAAACGCTGCGTGCCTGGGCCGCCTTGAAAGACATGCCAGCCTTACCGGAATGGGCGAAAGCCCCAGAATGGATGCGGGAATCCTCGCTGGAAAGCGTCCAGTTCGTTCTGGCCAATCCAGGCGCGGACTCCGGCGCTCAACACGCCCAATGGGTCGCCCAAAAGGAGGCCGATGGCTGGCGCTGGGGGGCTGAGAAAGACCCCGATAGAAAGACGCATCCGCTCATGGTTCCATTTGAGGAATTACCAGCCGACGAGCGCGCAAAAGATGCCCTCGTCAATGGTATCGTGCGCAGCTTGTCTGATTTTTAGTATTGGATGGATCTGAGAGAGGGAGCATCATGGGTAAAAGTCTAAACGAGCACCTTGATCCAGATAGAAACAGGCCCTCAAAGGCCTGATCAGCGAGAGCCAGCGCAGCGTCATCAAAACGATGCAGGCCATGTCCAATCCCCGGCAAGGCACAAGCTGGTATTTGAACAGCGAAATCGGGGGCCTGGACGGCACGACAATGACCGCTGCACCTCTGTTCAGGTTTCGCCATCTCGACGTGAACATCACCAATTCAGAGCTGAAGGATCGGCTGAAGCTCCAGGGTATGCGCAGTCGCAAGCTCGAGCGTATCACAGACCAGATGCGCGATATGGCCAATGGCCGAAAGGCTAATCTCGCCTATTGCGAGCAGCTTGGTATTTCCGTTGGGTCTGAAACTCAGAAAGAAGATCTGTTCCTCTGAGACAGCACACTCAGACATGCCGCCATCGATCTGTAAGGTGATTGCCCGGATCAAGCCGCGTACGCATTGGTGCCCAAGAGAGGACTCGAACCTCCACGGCCATAAGGCCACTACGACCTGAACGTAGCGCGTCTACCAATTCCGCCACTTGGGCACGTTCACAGCGAGGCGCTGACATACGGTGCGGCGAGGACAGCGTCAATGGCACACATGTCTTCCGCCCCCTCGACACGCCGCGCGCTGTGCCCCATATGTTCCCCCATGCCAAAGAGTGTTTCAGAAGCCCCCGCCACGTTCAAAATGGATGGCGCTGCCCGCGATGCCATCGGCGGCCTCCCCTCCTCCGAATGGACGCCCCACCGGCCGGACCGCAACTGGGTCGGCTTCGACCAGGGGGCGCCCTTTAAAGTCGCCTCCGAATATGAGCCCTCTGGCGACCAGGTCACCGCCATTCCAGAACTCGTCGACGGCGTAACAGGCGGTGAGCGCGACCAGGTCCTCCTCGGCGCGACGGGCACAGGCAAGACCTTCACCATGGCGAAGATCATAGAGGCGGCTCAGCGCCCAGCCCTGATCCTCGCCCACAATAAGACCCTGGCCGCGCAGCTCTATGGGGAGTTTAAATCCTTCTTTCCGGACAACGCGGTGGAATATTTTGTTTCCTATTATGATTATTATCAACCCGAAGCTTATGTCCCGCGCTCCGACCTCTATATTGAGAAAGAAAGCTCGATAAACGAGGCCATAGACCGGATGCGCCACTCGGCCACCCGCGCCATCCTGGAACGGGACGATGTGATCATTGTCGCCTCTGTCTCCTGCATTTACGGTATCGGTTCGGTAGAGACTTACACCGCCATGACCTTCACCCTTGAGGAAGGTCAGGAGATCGACCCGCGCGACGTCGCCGCCAAACTCGTCAGTCTTCAGTATACGCGCAATGATCTCGGTTTCGCCCGCGGCACCTTCCGCATGAATGGCGACGTGATCGACATCTTCCCCGCTCACTATGAAGACCGCGCCTGGAAGCTTTCCTTCTTCGGCGATGAGTTGGAATCGATCACCGAGTTTGATCCGCTCACAGGCAAAAAGGCCGGCGACCTCCCCGCCGTGAAGATCTATGCGAACTCACACTATGTCACCCCGCGCCCAACCCTCAACCAGGCGATCTCCTCCATCAAGACGGAGCTGAAAGACACGATCGCCCATTTCGAAAAGCACGGCAAACTCCTCGAAGCCCAGCGCATCCAGCAGCGCTGCGAGTTCGACATCGAGATGATGACCGCCACCGGCTCCTGCAACGGCATCGAGAATTATTCCCGCTACCTCACCGGCCGAAAGCCAGGAGAGCCACCCCCCACCCTCTTCGAATACCTCCCCGAAAACGCCCTCCTCTTCGTCGACGAGTCCCACCAGACCGTACCGCAGCTCGGCGCAATGTATAAAGGCGACTTCTCCCGCAAGCACACCCTCTCCGAATACGGCTTCCGCCTTCCATCGTGCAAGGACAATCGCCCCCTCAAATTCGAGGAATGGCGTGCCATGCGCCCGCAAACGGTCCACGTCTCCGCCACGCCCGGCCCCTGGGAGCTGGAGCAGACTGGCGGTGTGTTTACGGAGCAAGTCATCCGCCCCACCGGCCTCGTCGACCCGCCGGTCGAAGTCCGCCCCGTCGCCACCGATAACTCCAACCAGGTCGACGATGTCATCGCCGAGGTGAAGGAGGTCGCGGCGAATGGCATGCGCTCCCTCATCACCACGCTCACCAAGAAGATGGCCGAGGACCTCACCGAATACATGACCGAACAGGGCGTGAAGGTCCGCTATATGCACTCGGACATCGACACGGTGGAGCGTATCGAGATCATTCGTGATCTGAGGCTCGGCGTGTTCGATGTGCTGGTCGGCATCAACCTCCTGCGCGAGGGGCTCGATATTCCCGAATGCGGCTTTGTTGGCATTCTCGATGCGGACAAAGAAGGCTTCCTCCGGTCAGAGACAAGCCTTGTACAGACGATCGGCCGCGCCGCGCGAAATGCCGAGGCTCGCGTCATCCTCTATGCCGATGGCATCACCGGCTCCATGGAGCGCGCCATGGAGGAGACCGACCGCCGCCGCAAGAAACAGCTCGCCCATAATGAGGCCCACGGCATTGTGCCCACCACGATCAAGCGGGAGGTCGCCGACATCCTCGCCGATCTGGGTGAGCGCCCGGGCCAGGCCGCGAAGTCCAAAAGCACCCGCCGGGGCGAAAAGCGCCGCGGCGTGGCGGAAGAGGCCGCCCCTGCCCTCGCCGCACCGGGCACCTCTGGCCACAACCTCCAGGCCGTCATCGCCGATCTCGAAAAACGCATGCGCGAAGCGGCAGCCGATCTGGAGTTTGAAGAAGCGGCGAGACTACGGGATGAGGTGAAGAAGCTCAGAGAGGAAGACCTTGGCCTGCCATCTAGAGTTTGAAGGTTTGATGCGGTCTGCAGAGCAGATGATTTGGTCCAGTGGACCAAATCGAGCATCAAACGCGAGGTTGCGGGATGAAGTGAAAAAGTTGCGTGACGAGGATTTGGGGCTTTGAGATCCTCCGCTATTGCCATTGTCCTCCTCGCATCCTGCACGGACGACACCCCAGACGAGCCTGTCGTCTGGGGCGATGTGGATCCGGCGTTTACGGAAGCCCTCGCCCAATATGAAGGCTGGGGAAAATCCTGCGAGCCGGGCAATCCCGCCCGCGAAGCCGGCATCAAGGCTGGCGTGCTGCTTTTTAAAGTCGATGCGCTGACCTGCCAGTATCAGCGCCTGATCGCTACAAATAGCGAAGAACAGGACCTTGAGAGCGTGGTCGAAATCGCTGGCCGCCTCTATGCCATGACCGGCAATAACGATTTGCGCAATGTCGGGCAATGCGGCCTTTCCCATGAGACGCGGATCGATATGCGGTTTAATACGCTGGACCTATCAGACTTGCCCGCCCATCAACCAACGACGGATAGTATTAGTCTGCCGGACGACCTACCCGATCACCTGGCCGAGTTTTATCGCTGCGCCAATGATTATGTTATTCATCCGGTCGAATAGAGAACCTGTGGGCGTCAAATATCGCAGTTGTGCATCGCGCTTTGCTGATCGAGAGTTCGGCGAATGCCTTCGACGTTCTGACGGTCACGCTCAAAACCTGAAAGCTGGCGATTGGAATTTTGAATCGTGCTTTCGATTCGAGAGATACTGGCACGCACATCACGCAAATCATCGTCTGCCCGTCGCAACCTCTCGGCGCAATCAGCGAGGCGTACACTATTCATGAACGCACCCGCTGGTGTCCGTCGCAACCTTAGCGCTGTCGCACACTGCGCTCGAGTCAACAAAATACTTGCCTCTTCACTCTTGGCACGCCCGAGATCTTGTTCAGCGGCTGACAATATCGCCTGCACCCTATCTTCTCTATCAGATATCCGGTTCAGCTGTGTATTCGTATCACGATACAATACTGCGATCCTCCGACAGACGGTCTCATTCTCTGGATCCACGTTTCATCTCCTTCAGGGCTGAAGACGGGAAGATAACCTTGGGATAGGTGCTGTCGGATAGATTTGCGCCAAGCGCGACCTGCGCATTTCGAGCCCAAACCGCATCCAAACCCCTAACTATGGGTGCATAAAATCCTCAATCGTCATCACCCCCTCCTACAAAAACAACCAACGATGAATCCCGCTCGGGAGAAGACGGCGGCAAAGATAAGCGCACGGAGCGCCGTTTTCATGGCTCGGAGAGGAAGGACCCGTTTTGAGACTCCTCTTGATCGGCCTCGCTGCCACCCTCCTCGCACCCTGCTCGGACAGCAATCCCGACGAACCGGTCATCTGGGGCGAGGTGGCCATCACCATCACCGGCCACCACCCCAAATCTACCCAGACTAGAATACAGCCACCATAAGCCCGCTATAGTACCACGCGGAGCTGAAGCAATGGACGGGGCAGTCGGATGCAATTGACCGGAAGAGAAAAGGGCCTGCTCGGCATCATCGTCGTCCTTGCGGGGATACTCGCCTGGGTGCTTTTCATCGCCGGGTGGGCCGTCCAGTTGCATTTCAGGGAATTACGCTTCGTCGATGCCAATGAGAAATATGCCGAATGGGACAAAACCTGCCTCTACGAAGGCGTGGGGCGGGCTCACATCAAGGCCGGTGTTCGGCTCATGAAGCCAGACGCACTGACCTGCATGTTCGAGCATCTGCAAACGGGCGACACGTCATCCAACAGACATCGGCGTCAAACCGCTGAGATCGCGGCAAAGCTCTACGTCATGACGTCCGATGAGGTATGGCTACAATATCGGCCATGCTCACCGGAATTAGAAATTGATTCATGGAAGGTTTTTGATCAGGTCTTCTACGCCCAAACGTCGATTCCCGCCCGGAACCGCAATATTCCGACATTCTATAAAGATACGATATTTAGCTATTTTGATTGCAGTGAAACCGTGGTGCCGCCGCCCGAAGCATAAACTGCGCAATACCGAGCAAACACGCTCAGATTGTGCGGAGCGCCCGTCTCCGGACCAAAACAAGACCAAACCCTGAATCCCTCGCGCACAAAATCCACAGCTGTCACCAAACTGTGGAAAAACACCCCTAAATCGGGAATTCGTTTCGAATCCGACTCGACTCAGGCGAAGTTGTGAGATTGTCTGAGATCAACGCCGCAGCAGGCAACGGGAGCCAACCCGACAAGACGCTGCGGGGGAGCACACCGCGTCCAGACCGAGAGAGGTCAGCGCGCCAAACGTCCGAGAGGGCCAAAGCGCCGCAGATCTAAGGAGGAAAGGAACAAAAACACGCGATGTATCGTGAAGCAACGATGATCATGTTGTTCCACGGGAGCCGTAAAGACCTGATCGGGGCGCAATCCGAAACGGGCAAGGGCCAAAGAAAAGGCCGGCGCAGAAGCGGTAAGAGGCGGATGCAAAGGTACGACGGAGGCCCGGTCATCAAGACCTGAAAATGTCGCAAGGCATAGAGGGAGTTGGAGGCTGAAGACCGACAGATGGAAAAACCCGTCTGTTCGGCCTGGGATAAACCGAAGGCTGCGGAACGTCGGCAGTATAAGGGGTCCCGGTGTCGAGAAAGACAGTCGAGTGCTAGCACAAGGACTTGGTTAGTCTGATTCGAAACACCCTGGAAGGCGCGCAACGCAAGTTGTGCGCCTTCTGATGTTTTTGGGTTGGTCCACCGCAGGTGGATCATTCGATCAAGGGTATCGAATGAAGGCCCAAAAAATCCCTGGCAGGAGCCGAGCAATTCCTGAGAGTGGATCGACCTCAGCAGCGCAACTTTATGTCCAGTTTGGATCACCAGTCGCTGAAGCCTTCAGAGTCGTCTTTGGGCAGACCTATGTTTCTAAAGGTCGCAGGCACCACTAAGCGACAACAAAGAGTACCAGATAATTGCCCCAAATTCGAAACTCTGGTTGTCAGTTAAACTGTTCCGTCGATAGGGTGTGCTTTACGGACTCAAAACCGGATTCATGTCGAGGACCTCGTGAACAATATAGCATTGACGTTAATAGCATCACTAACTTTTGGAGCGTCGGGCTGCGTTACAGCTGAACGCGGTGTCATTCAGGGGGCTGATGGCCCCTATCTCAATCAGTCTCCACCTGGGAAAATACCTGAGGCATTCGCGCCTGGCATGGTGTCGACAGAGAAGTTTGAATATGGCGGTGTCTTCTCGCCGGACATGAATGAGTTTTACGTCATCAGAGAAGTTGAATCGGAAGCGGGTGAGTCAAGACAGGAGTTTGTTGTCTTTGAGCTCGAAGACAACCGCTGGAAGGATACGGTCATATCACCCCGAATAGGCCAGCCCTTTGTCTCTCCTGATGGCACCACAATGCACTTGGGTAAAAGATATAAGACGCGAACCGAGGGCGATTGGTCAGAGATTGAAGAGCTGGGCACTCCCTTTGACGACTACCGGATTATGCGTCTGACCGCCTCGTCGAACGGAACATATTATTTCGACGAAGTGGGAACAGATGGAGACGGTAAAATCCGCTATTCGGAAGTGATCAATGGAGAAAGAACGGAACCGAGACTAGCGAGTGAGAGCATCAATTCCGGGACGTGGCTCGCGCATCCATTCATTGCTCCAGACGAGTCATACATCCTGTGGGATGGTCGAAAAGAGGGCGGATATGGCAGCTCCGATATCTATGTCAGCTTTCGCCAGCAAGATGGCGAATGGGGGTCAGCCATCAATTTGGGGAATGCGGTCAATACCGATGCCTGGGAGGCATCTGCGAGCGTGACACCTGACGGAGAGTACCTTTTCTTCCATAGAAATGTAGACGGGGAAAATGTGGATATCTTCTGGGTAGATGCAGAGATCCTCGAAGATCTACGGCCCGATCAATAAGAATACCAGGAAGCCTTGACGGCCAAGTGAACAATGGGGGGTGCTAGGCGCTCTCCTTGAGCGCTTATCGCCACAAGCGGACAAGGTGTCGAAAAGCGCCAGATGCTTTATCGCGAGGATAGATCCGGCCGTGTAGGGTAGCCATCAAGGCTCGGCCACACGAGAAGCTCCTCGGCAGGTGATGGCCGGATCAATCGCGTCGCGGCACGCATATCGGACCCAAGCCAGACATCATAATCCTCAGGGGCCACGACCACAGGCATCCGCGTGGCAAGCCCGGCCACCACATCATTGGGACCTGTTGTCACCACCGCAACACCGTCCCGCGACGATCCCTCAATCAAAGCGCGCTCCCACACCGCCGCCAGGCAAATCCAGTCACCATCCCGGCGCGCGGCAGCATAGCGGGTCTTAGCCCCCCTCTCCCCCTCCCATAGGTACCAGCCATGCACGGGCACGAGACAACGACGATAACGAAATGCGCCGCGAAACACAGTTGACTGAAGAATATCCTCGCCCCGCGCCGCAAAAGCCGGTCGCTTCCACGCACCAATCGCCCCGCGAAACCAGTCTGGGATAACGCCCCAAACACAGGGGCCAAGCTCAAGAGCCGTGCGATCCGGGCCGTCTCCCTCAGGCACGTGGCGGATCACGGGCAGGATCATGTTCGGCGCGATATCCGCCTGCAATGGCGGTGGTTCGACATGCCGAGGCGGCGTGATCGGCACACGTGATCTATAGTCGGACCAGGCAATATCGCCGCGATACAGCCGACCGACCAATAGCGACTACGCTTTCAGCTTGTAGCCGGAACGGAACATCCACCAGACGCCAGCACAGCTGAGAAACGCGAGGCCGCCCGCCACTGCCGCGCCAATGGCAAGGTTCGAGTTGGCCGCGCCGAGAAAACCATAGCGAAACCCGTCGATCAGATAGAAAAACGGATCAAACAGGGCGATCGTCAGAAACGGCTCGATCAGCACATTGATGTCGTAGAAAGTGCCGGAAAGAAAGGTCAGCGGTACAATCACGAAGTTCGAAATGGTGGCAAGATTATCGAACTTATCGGCCCAGATGCCGCCCATCGCCCCCAGCGCGGCAAGCATGACCGCGGCGCAGAACCCAAACCACAGCACGGTGAACAGGGAGTGGATATGCAAATCCGCCAGCGGCGATAGATGAATTGCGATGCCGGCGATCAGGGCAACCAGCAATCCCCGCGTGGCGGCCCCAGCGACAAATCCGACGGTAAGTTCCACCGGCGAAAGCGGTGGCATCAGGAAGTCCACATGGCTGCCCTGGACCTTTGAGATAACAAGGGAGGAGGACGAGTTCGCAAATGCGTTCTGCAGGATCGCCATGATCAGGAGACCAGGCGCGAGGAAGTCGCCATAGGGTAGACCCTCAAAGTCGCCGGACAGATTGCCGCGATTGCCGAAAGCCAGCTGGAACACGGTCATGAAGAGCAGCGTCTGAATAATCGGGGCGACGAGGGTTTGCTTCCACACGGTCACGAAGCGCGCGACCTCGCGGCGGTAGAGAGTCCACAGACCGAGCCCATTCACCGCACCGTAATTGCGAACCGTTAGCGCCGGCTCGGGGTGCACATCTCTGCGGATTTCTGTGTCAGGCATGCGCACGTTCTAGGCCTATTTTCGCCATTTGGCGAGACAGGTAAGCCAATCCACCAACCACTAAATGTTGAATCTCCTGTGGATAGAAAAATCTGTATGTTGTGTTTCATTCCGCTTTGGATACGATATGTTGGGTAAAGGGCTGGCGACACTAACCGATCGCCACAACATATAGGGGCACGGCGTCAAGGCCGTGAAATGACAAATATGGCTTGGACAGAAGACCGTGTAGACGTGTTGAAGAAGCTCTGGGCAGAAGGCCACAGTGCCAGCCAGATCGCCAAACAGCTGGGCGGCGTGACACGCAACGCCGTCATCGGCAAGGTGCACCGCTTGGGCTTGTCGGG
Source organism: Pseudomonadota bacterium (assembly GCA_039817885.1). GTDB lineage: Bacteria > Pseudomonadota > Alphaproteobacteria > Caulobacterales > Hyphomonadaceae > CALLCD01. The sequence continues at coordinate 50,497 of JBCBUY010000011.1, forward strand.
CCGCGCAACGCCGTCCAGACCGGTCAAGCGCCCGCCGCGCTTGGCCAGACCCAAACCGCAATACACACAGACCAGCAACACAAAGCCAACCAGCCCCCGTGAGCAGCAGCCGAGCGATCGTGCGATTGCCGCAGCCGAAAAGGCAGCTTTGGCCGCGCTGCAACCGCTACCCCTGAAGGACGGAGAAGCAGCGACCATACTGACCATCAGAGACTCCATGTGCAAATGGCCAATTGGCGACCCGGCCGATCCCAATTTCGCATTTTGCGGCAGGAAAGCAGAGTGCGGCCCATATTGTAAGGAACACGCAAAAATCGCTTTCCAGCCGGCCAAGAAACGCGAGCGTAAGCCAAATGACGATTATGTCCGTCGCATAGCAGGCTAGGATTAAAGAGGCCCTTATCTGTCGGGTTTCATCGATCCATCTTACCCGACAGAGTCTTGCCGGCCGGTGCCCAAACCGGTCGGCATTTTTCCGTCAAAAGGGAACCACTTCGAAATATCAATGCCATCGCCCTTTGGCAGGATCTTGGCCACCTCGATCGCCAAGAACAGGGCACTATCGATGCCACCGCGAAAACGCACTTCGGCCGCGTGATTGACACTCACGATGACACCCACTTTTGGCGCGGTGGGTGTCTCGCTGGGGAAAGGCGAAATTGACCGAAATTGCGGCTTAGCGACCATCCAGCACAGATCTCACACCCGATATATAATTCGGTTGTTCGGCAATATCGTAGTGCCCTGCCCCTTCAAACGCGAGATAGGTAACATTCAAGCTGGCGGCATCGAGCTGATCTGCGAGATCACGAAGCGCAGCAAGAGGCAGGTCCTCGTCCTGCCCAGCCGCGAGGACAATCACCGAACCGTCGAAACCCCGGAGCGTTTCGGCTGTGTTGTAAGCCAAAAACCGCTCATCGATCCGCAGACGGACAAATGGCTTTAAATACCAGGCCAATGCATAGCGGCTGAGAACGCTGGCATCGTTGAACGTGGCCTCCAACACCACACCGCTCACATTGCTGCCAAGAGCCTCTACCATCCGTGGACAGAGAAAGCCGCCCATGGAGTGCCCCCAGACGACGATGTCTTGATAGCCTTCTCTTCTTGCCCGATTTGCGACCGCCAACAGAGTTGTTTCAATATTTTCAAGAGACGTCGGACCGGCACTATCGCCATAGCCCGGATAATCGAAAATCACCGCATCCCCAAAGGGTAACACGCCGGCCAGATAGTCCGCGCCGTCGCTCTGCCGGTCCGTCATATTGCCCATGCAATAAACCACAAGGCGGTCAGCTTTATGCTCGGCCGATTGCTGCGCCCATGTCAGAGCCAGCGGACCTATATCGCTCTCCAGCCACTCATGGCGGAGGCCTACCTCCTCGGGCAGGAGATCTCCTTTCTGGATATCCAGAGCACTGAAACCCTCGCGGCGAAAATCTTCGTCACCGACGAGAATGTCCTCCGGGGCGAGGGATATGGTGCAAGCGGTCAAGGCGGCTGCAAAGATAAACAGAGCGGTGAAACGGGCCATAGGTAAATTTCTCCTGATCCTTGCTGGCGCAAGGCTATTTGATTTGGGTGTGCGGTGATGAATTAGCCTGCGTGCCGCATCGGTGGATCGACCGTCTCCGCATCACTATCGGGGGGCGCACGTTGAAGAATGTCGCCCGGCTCGCAATCCAAATAGTCGCAAATCGCCGCCAGCGTATCGAACCGAACGCCGCGAACTTTGCCTGACTTTAAAAGGGACAAATTTGACGGCGTGATACCAATCGCCCGAGCAAGCTCATTGCCTCGAACCTTCTTCTGCGCCAGCACAACATCAAGACAGACCATGATCTCCCGCATTAGACGAACCCCTTGTTTTCACGCTCAAGCTCGACGCCGAGGGCAATGATTTGGGCAAACAAAAACAACGCCGCGCCAACGATAGGAATTGGGATCGTTTCGCCATGGAACCAGTTCCTGTCCGGGCTGCCAAGCGCCCGCAAGAGGGGCTGCATCAAACCGGGCACCACCGCAAAAACAATGAGCCCCACCCCCGAGCGTCGCATCAAGCGGATGGGCTCCGATGCAAACACCTGACCCCTGCGATAGGCGCGAAACAATCGGTGGAGCGACCAGAGCGCGGCGATAAGCCCGCCATAGATCAGACTGCCGGTAATGAGCCCTGCCAATTGCAAGGATAATGGAAACTCGGTGACGGAAAGCGCATCGGCAGGAGCGGTCTCCGGGTCCAAGGTCAACCAACCGCCCTCAGAGTTAAAGGTCACATAGCCGCCCGGAACATAGGCAAATACGAGGATTGCAAGGAACAGCAAAACAGCGAGCGCCGCGAGCACGCCGAACCCGATTTCAAACGGCAAGGCGAGACGGCGAATGCGCCTCAGCGGCGTGGGTTCCGGCATCCCGCTGGCAAAAAGCACTTCGACGGACATATCTGCCATAGCGAACTCTTCCTCAGAGAAATTCTATAAGACAGAAATTTATTTCTGTAAAACAGAAATTATTAGGTGGTGCGCAGGGCGTATCCGGCGGACCGAACCGTCCGGATCGGATCCTCTCCCGCTTTCTTCAGGATCTTACGAAGCCGCCCCACATGCACGTCGACCGTGCGAAGCTCAACATAAACATCTGACCCCCAGACGGCATCGAGCAATTGTTCGCGCGAAAACACGCGTCCCGGATGCTGCATGAAATGATCGAGCAACCGGTATTCGGTCGGCCCAAGGTGAAGACCTTGCCCGGCCCGGGTGACCGTATGCCCTGTCCGGTCCACAGTGATGTCCCCGACGGTCACAGTATCTTCCACGAGCCCCGGCCGAATGCGCCGCATCACCGCTCGGATACGCGCCATAAGTTCGGTCGTGGAAAAAGGCTTGGTAATATAGTCGTCAGCCCCCGTATCGAGGCCGCGAACACGGTCCCCCTCTTCAGAGCGTGCCGTCAGCATGATGATCGGGAGGTTCTTCGTTTCAGGTCGGGCCCGAACCCGGCGGCACACTTCTATGCCTGGCACTTTCGGCAGCATCCAATCTAACAACAGCAAATCAGGAGCTCGCTCTTCCATAAGCAGCAGCGCTTCCTCGCCATCTGCTGCGACAGCGACATCGTAATCTTCCCGCTCAAGATTGTATTTCAACAGCTCACAGACTGCCGACTCATCTTCAGCAATCAAAATATGTGGACCCATTACGATCTCCCATCACCGCCGGCTTCTGCCAGGCCATCAAGTTTCGGACGCTCCTGAGCATCCAAATAGTCCCCTGTGACAAAAAAGTATATCAGCTCGGCAATATTTGTGGCGTGATCACCGATACGTTCCAGATTTTTAGCCATAAAAAGGATATGCGCCCCATCTCCGATCGTTCGGGGATCTTCAATCATATAGGTCAACACTTCCCGGAAATAGCTGTTGTAAAGCTGATCAATGTCTTCGTCAGCCTCCCAGAACCGCCGCGCCAATCGCTCATCGCGGTTGCGATAAGCATCCAGGACACCGGCGAGTTGCGACGCCACAGCCATCCCCATACGGTTGACCCCTTTCAGCACATCGCGATTGGACAAATTTCCGAGCGCACTCGCGCGCTTGGCGATGTTTTTGGAAAGGTCTCCGACGCGTTCAAGTTCATTCGCGACCTTTAGGGCGGCCAGCACCTCCCGCAAGTCACGCGCCATGGGTTGCCGGCGCGCGATGATCTCATGATCCGCTGTTCGACACCGGCCTCCAATTCGTCGACCTCCCGGTCTCTTTCAATAACAGCGGCCGCCGCCACGAGGTCCCCGAGAAGTGTCGCCGAGCAGGCATCCATGATCATCGCTTCGGACAAGCCGCCCATTCTCAAGAGATCAGCCGATAGCTGTTCAAGTTCGTCGGTAAACGCGGTGACAATATGGTCGTTCACGACAAGCCCCTACCCAAAACGGCCAGTGATATAGTCATGGGTCCTCGCTTCAGCCGGGTTTGTGAAGATGCGGCCGGTATCATCCATCTCGATCAGTTTTCCAAGGTGAAAGAAGGCTGTTTTTTGCGAAACCCGCGCCGCCTGTTGCAAAGAATGCGTGACAATCACGATACAATACCGGGCCCGCAATTCATCGATCAGCTCTTCAATCCGGGCCGTGGCGATCGGATCCAAAGATGAACAGGGCTCATCCATCAAAATCACATCGGGACTGACGGCAATGGCCCGCGCAATACAAAGGCGCTGTTGCTGGCCTCCGGACAAACTTGTGCCGGGGTCCTTCAGCCGGTCTTTGACCTCATCCCACAAGCCGGCGCGGCGCAAACTCCTATGCACGATCGCTTCAAGCGCTTCATCTCCATCGGCAAGGGCATGAATACGGGGACCATAAGCGACATTGTCAAAGATCGACTTCGGAAATGGATTTGGCTTCTGAAAGACCATACCAACTGACGCCCGAAGCATGACAGGATCCACCGCGTCACCATTCACATCGACGCCGTCTATAATGACCTCGCCGGTCACGCGGGCATCGGAAATCGTGTCATTCATGCGATTCAGACAGCGCAAGAAGCTCGATTTCCCACAGCCCGACGGCCCTATCAGCGCCGTTACAGCACGATCTGGAATATCCATCGTAACGTCTGTCAAACCGACCCGATCCCCATACATGACCGTCACGTTACGGCATGCAACTTTGACCGCATCACTGTCATTCGCCGGCGGTGTAACCGGAACCCAGGCCTGGGATGTATCGTCGGGTGCAGCTGCCATTATTGCTCAAACCTCTGCCGCAGATAGCTCATCAGCACATTTATGAGAACCATGGCCAGAAGCAGTATCACAATCGCTGCCGCCGTCAGAGGCTCCCAGGCCCTCTCGGCCCCCGTGGACCATTTATAAACAATAACCGGAAGCGTGGTCGCTTCATCGGCAATTCCAGTTGGAACTTCTCCTACAAAGACGACCATGCTTCCGGTTATTGTTTATAAATGGTCCACGGGGGCCGAGAGGGCCTGGGAGCCTCTGACGGCGGCAGCGATTGTG
>JBCBUY010000012.1:0-52913 GCA_039817885.1 Pseudomonadota bacterium
GCATGGGATTCAATCCCATGCAGTTTACAAGACAATGGCTTATCGCAACCTTGATGTGTTTCAACATCGCTCTGCCAGCCTGGGCGACTGAAGAAAGCGATATTTTCGGGCGCTATTGGAACCCGGATCGTGACGGTATTGTCGAGATCTATAGCGAAGGAGATGCTGTCCACGGGCGCGTTATCTGGAGTGCGACGCCGCTTATCGACGAGAAAAACCGCGATAAGACACTCAGAGGCCGGGATATGCTCGGCGTGCCCTTTCTGACTGGCTTCCGATTTGATGGAGAAGCGCGATGGACCGGAGGGCGCGTCTATGCACCGGACAATGGTCGTACCTATCGTGGTCGCCTCTGGTTGGAGGGGGGCGACTTGAAAATGCGCGGCTTCGTAGGCGTATCCGCGCTGGGTCGAACGGCGACATTTCAGCGTTATGATGGTCGGCGTGACTTGCCAGATGGCGGCTACATGTTCGCCCCTGTCACTCCGCAAGAGGCAGCACAAGAATGAGCGGCGCGATTGTCCTCACGGGTGCAACTTCCGGCTTCGGGGCCGCAGCGCTCAAACACATTGTCGCAGAAAGCGACGCACCTCTTATTGTCGGAGCCCGTTCGCCGGAGCAGGTGACAGGCCTGTATGGCAAACGCGTAAACGCTCTGCCATTGGATTTACAATCGCTTGAAAGCGTCCGGGCGTTTTGCAAAGAGATTGAAGGCGTATCCATCGGCGTGCTCGGCCTCAATGCTGGCATCACACCGAGCAAAATTAACATGACCGAGGACGGCTATGAGCGTACTTTTCAAGTGAACTATCTCGCCCATTTTTTGATGTTCCAGCTGCTACAAGAACAGCTAAGCGAAAATGCGCTTGTCGTTACGACCGGAAGCGGCACGCATGACCCGGAAGAGAAAGCTCCGCCGCCGACGCCGCGCCATGCTAATGCAGAATGGTTAGCCTTTCCGCATCGTGACCCGAACCGCGATCGGATAGGATCGCGGGCTGCAGGGCGGGCTTACACCGCGTCCAAACTTTGCTGTATTCTAATGGCGCAACAGATCGCGCGCCGATTTCCATCTTTGCAAGCGCTAAGCTTTGATCCGGGGTTCCTGCCGGAGACAAATCTTGCTCGGGAATTCCCGCCGCTGGCGGCAGCAATCATTAAGCGTATTATCCCCTTCACAATGCCACGAGATCGAACCGGCAGTATCGCAACAACGGCTCCCGCTTACGCGCAGTTGCTTCTCAGCGGCGTAACGCCTTCGAAAAATGGTGCCTATCTGGCTATGCGCGGTGGCAAACCCGTGGATGCAGAGGTTTCGGAACTCGCGCGTGCGCCCGGCTTAGGCGAAACGCTATGGGAAGACAGTCTGAAAGTGTTGAGCGTCCGAGAGACTTAAACTCGCCCCGCAACAGCCGCACGAGAGGTCCGCTTTTGGTCAGGGGGAGACTAGGGCTGTGTGCTCAACTTTGATGTACGAAAGTCGACCATCCATCACTTGTCCATTCGAATAGATTGGCTGAAAGGCCATGATTGTCTTGAGCTTCGCGATAGTCCCGTTCCGTATACTCCGCTAGGCCGTTCAAAGCGTCTTCGTTCGAACCGTCGCAAAACATGAGGTGATCACGGTGCGGGACGCCAGCAATCAGTGAATCTGAAAATCTACTCGCCTCTTCCTGCCAGAATTTGTTGTCCAAAATCATGCAAGCCTCAAAATTTTGGCCCGTTTGAAGGTCATAAAAGTCGCCATATTTTTGGAGAGTTACGTCTGGTATTTTGCTTTTGAAGTTATTCATTGCAAGCTCGTGCAGCTCCGCCATTGAGAGACCGAGTTCTTCAACTGCTTCAGTTGTCAATATTTCAAATAGGTTTGCGTGTTCAAACGCGTAGATGACGTACAAATCGCCGACCAAATGCTCGATTGGGCCAGTGGTAGCGGCGGGGCCGCTTGCAAAGACTTCGTTCTTTATCCGAGGATATATTTTTTCTAGCGCAATACGGGAGCGATTTGGCTTTCTCTTGAAGAGTTGGAACATGGTTGGCTCCTGTGCGTTGGCCCCGATTACCGAAAAGCACGGGCTGACACACCCGACAACAAATTGTCGACGGTCCAACTGAATACCCTCCCTCAGTCAATCGATTGATACCGGATAATTGACTCGAGCGCGAAAAATTTCAAGCTGCTAACGTCCCCTCCGCCGCCGACAGCAGACCTCAGCCGAGAGACTTAAACTCGCCCCACAGCGGTCTCTCGTCCTTCGTCTCCCCCTGACCCGACGCACTTAATCTCCTAAGTCTGCATCTGCGATATTTCAGCCAAAGTCCGCAATACCACAAGCGCATCACCCCACACTTGCTCTGCGGCTGTTTCGGATTACGTCGAGCGATCATGGCCGATCATCCCACCTCCCCTACATCAGCGACCCAGTTCAACTTCGATCGCCTTGCCGCGATCTTCGCGATTGGTGTCTCCTTCGCCGCAATGGGTATTTCGCTGATCGAAGTGACCTCAGTACGGGCCCAACAGAACGCTTCCGTCTGGCCATATATTGAGATCAGCGAGCGGTATTCTGAGGACGGATTTCAGCTGCAGCTTACGAATAAGGGCGTCGGACCCGCCTTGATGGGCGATATTGTTCTGTCCCTCAAGGGTGAAACGGTTGGAGATCTCGACACAACGATTGCTGAGACTGTCGGACCAGAGAATGCCTTCAGCTATGACGTGTACGAAACGTCGAGCCCGGCCGGCAGCGTCGTCGCCTCAGGAGAGGTCTATGATCTGTTTCGCGTGCCTTGGGAACCGCGCACCAGCCTGTTCGTCGATCAGATTGCTGGCAAGGTCGATATCAGCACCTGCTATTGCTCTATCCACGAGGATTGCTGGGTGGTCAAAATGTCGAGCCCGAGGCCGACCAAAACCGAAGCCTGCGACAATGCGGTGCGCGCAAACTAGTTTACTGACGACTCGGAAATTGGGGTTCGGCACGGGCCCGCATAAGAGGCGGCCGCCACGGCGTATCCGGATCGACCCGCCCGGTCTCATAATCGGCAACCAGCCGATAGGCCAGCCAAAGCCCGAGCACCCCGAATAATATTCCACCAACGGATTGGCTGATCATCACGCCGGGAGCTCCGCCAAGCTTCGCACCGACAAACACAAAGGGGGCCACACCGAGCGTGTTCTTTCCCCAATTGAGAAATGTCGACCAAAGCGGACGTTTCAGATTGTTGAAGGTTGCGTTCGAGATGAACAGCCAGCCATTGAAGATAAAGAGCGGCGCCACCACAGCGGCGAACCAGAACACCAGATCTCGTCCCTCACCCTCCAGCTTGAACCAGTCGGATATCGCCCCATTCATCGCCAGCAACAGACCCCAGGCCAGGACCGTGTAACCGCCCGCAAAAACCATGGCATTGGTCAGCGTGCCCCGGACCCGGCCGAATTGCTTCGCCCCAAAATTCTGCCCCGCAATCGGTCCGATCGCTCCAGACAGAGCAAAGATGACGCAAAACGCCAGAGGCGTCAGCCGGCCGATGACCGCATAACCAGCAACGGCAGAGTCTCCAAAAGGTGAGATCGCCCGAACAATAATACTGTTGCCCAAGGGCGTCGCCACATTGGTCAGAACCGCCGGGATCGAAATGCCGAGGATCGGAGCAAGATCCGTGCGCAATCGCGGAAGGCTAAAGCGTGCAAAACCGCCATAGTGGCGGATGACGGGCACCATCGCAGTGATCGCTGTCGCAAACCGCGCACATACCGAGGCCATTGCAGCCCCCTCCAGGCCAAGACCGAGACCAAAGATAAAAATCGGGTCGAGGACAGCGTTCACGCCACCAGCCATCAGGGTGACCGTCATGGCGCGGCGAGCATCCCCATGGGCCCGCAAAAGCCCGCTGCACATCATGCCGAATGTCGCAACCGGCATGGCAGGCAAGATAATCCGAATATAGCTTACAGCGGACGATGCCGTGCGGCCATCTGCACCCAACAACTCAATCAGGGCGGGCGCGAGCAGCCACACGGCCCCGCCCATAATCACACTCACCCCAATGCCAAAACCGATAGCACTCGTTGCGATCTTGCGTGCGCCGTCAATATCACCTTGCCCGATCATCCGCGCAGCCAGCGCGCTGCAGGCAATGTTCAGCCCCAAAGTAATCGCAAAGGTGAAATAAAGCAGCGTCGCCGCGTATCCCACCGCCGCCGTCAGCGCCGGATCACCCAGCCAGGCTATGAAAAAGAGATCGACAAGATCAACAAGGAATATCGAAACAAGACCAACGCTTGCCGACAGCGACATGACCGTGACATGGCGCATCAAATCGCCGGTAAGAAATTTGGCTTGTTGGCTCAAATGCCGACCGCCCCGCAAATATAGAGCTTGGCGGTCTCTAGCCGCTGATATCTTCTGACAAGACGGTCATCTGGAACTGATAGGCCGTCTCGCCCTCATCGACATCCTTGTAGACGACAGCAAGAAATTCCGCGCCGAGATATACTTCGACACTGTCATCAGTCTTATCCCTGGGCACCAGTCTTAAGCCCGGGTGCAGCTTTTCTTTGAGATAGGCTTCCAGCCGAAGGGTTTCTTCGCGTTCCATCTTGATTCCTTCTCTACGCTGAGGCGCAACCTAGTCTCTGCTGCAATGAAGGCAAGCGGCAATAACTGCAGATCAAATGGAATAATCCGGCAACATTTGATCCATGTTCTTGGCCGCTTCGGCACAGGGCCCACCAACAAGCTTGGCTGGCACACCTGCAACCGTGCAAAGCGGCGCGACATCTTTCAAGACAACGCTACCGGCAGCAATTTTGGCTTTGTCGCCAATCTTGATATTGCCAAGCACCTTCGCACCAACAGAGATCAGGACACCGTTGCCGATCTTAGGATGGCGGTCGCCGACATCTTTGCCTGTCCCCCCTAGAGTTACACCCTGTAAGATCGAGCAATCATCGCCAATCACAGCGGTCTCTCCGATCACGATCCCCGTGGCATGGTCCAACATCACGCCGGATCCAATCCGCGTTGCAGGATGAATATCCACCTGAAACAGCTCCGACACCCGGCTCTGGAAATGGAAGGCCAGCGTGGCCCGCCCCTGGCCCCAGAGCCAGTGCGCAATACGATGGGATTGTAAAGCGGCGAACCCCTTAAAAAAGAGGAAGGGTTGAAGCATCTGGTTGCACGCTGGGTCGCGCGCATAGACTGCCCGCATGTCACGCTCGGCCGCCAGAACAATCTTCGGATCTGCCCGATAAGCCTCTTCGCAGATCCCGCGGATCTGAAGCGACGTCACCTGCGGGTCAGCCAATTGGTCAGCGAGATGGAACCCAAGCGCACAGGCGAAATTCTCATGATCAAGGATGGAAGCGGTGATGTAGCTTGCGAGTGATGGCTCTTCTTGAGCCGCTTCGCGTGCTTCAAAACGTAACTGAGGCCAAACCGGCGGTTTGCTCTCCGATGCGCCCTCGCTAGGTGATTGATCATCCATTGCGCTGATCTCCCTGATTTTCTCACTGCCAAATGGCGTGACGCAACGTCTATTGCAAGTCCGCGATCATTCGGCCGCAACCGATGCCCTGCCACCAACACCTGATACCGCTCTGAAAAGCTTGGTGAAAGGCTTCATCGTTATGATCCGAAACACCGCTGGAACAAAGTAGAGCGCGAGCAACGCAGAACCGAAAACACCGCCAGCAATCGAGCTTGCTAAGGGAAGCCAGAACGGGTCGCCCGTCAGAATCAGCGGTACAAATCCGCCCATCGTGGTCAGCGTTGTCGCCACAATATGGCGCGTTGCATCAACCACCACTTCGCGCTGGACAATCACATCATCCGCCATAGCGGCCGCATTGGACCTCAATTGGGTCAGAACCACGATGGAGCCGTTGATCGCAATGCCGAGCAGACCAAGCGCTCCAATAATGGCGTTGAAGCCCATCGGCAAATTAAAGAGCCACACGCTGAAAAACGCCATGCCCATCGACAGAAAGCCAGATGTCAGCACAAGCAACGACATGCGGAAGGAGTTGAATACCAAAGCCACGGCACCTGTGATCATGAGCACCAATGGCACAGCCAGAGCGAGAAGACTGCTCATGGCATCGCCGCTCGCTTCCGCTTCGCCGCCAAATTCGATCTTATACCCAGCGGGAACTTCAAAACCGTTTTCCTCAAGCAATTCCTGATAAGCGGCCAGCGAGGGGGCCGGAAGTGTATAGGGTTCGAGGAAGGCTTGAATTCTGTTGATACGTTCACCGTCACGGCGCGTAATGATCGCGGTATCCGGATCGAGACGAACATCCCCCAACGCCGAGATCGGCGTGCCGAGTTCACCCGGACCCGCGCCGATTGTCTTTGATCTGAGATCAGACAATTCACCCCGTCGGCGATCTGATGCCAGAACGCGGACTGGCAACTCCTCAACACCTTCCAGGACACTGCCCGCAATCACGCCTTCAAGTTCGGCACTGACATCCTGTGCAAGATCGACAAGCCTCGAGCCGGCAAGGACAGAGGCCACCTCGTCTGCTTCAAGGGTGACCTTAGGCGCGCCAAGCTGCAGACTCGCCGTTGTGTAGGTCACACCGGGTGTTTGGTAGAGAATACGTCTGGCCTGTTCACCCAACGCATTAAGCGTCGCAAGATCAGGACCATAGATGATCATCTCGATCGGCGCATCGATTGGAGGCCCCTGTTCAAACGGTACCACCAGGAACTGAGCCTCTGGAAACTCATCACGCACTTTGTCTTGAAGTCGAGACACAATCTGCCGGGCGCGTTTCGGTCCATCAAGTTGAACCCAACCCGCAGCGAAATTGGTCAGTCCTTCAGCATTGTTGAAAGAGTTATAGTAAACCCGCGGCGCACGCTCACCAATCGTCCAGTTGATGCCGGTGACACCGTCTTCGGCCAGCAGCAATTCAGTGGCCCGCTCTGTCGTGCGCACCGTCTCCGCGATCGATGTTTCTGGCGACAGGACAAGCTCGATCTGCATTTGATCGCGCTCGGTTTGCGGGAAGAATTGTGAGGGAAGTGTCCCGCCCAGATTAAACCCGATCATGGCCGGTACGATACCGATCAAAATACCAAGCGGTGGGAATGCGAGCACCGCCCCCACGGTCCAGCGATATCCATCACTTACAAAATCAATGGCGACACCGTCTCGCCACCAACGTTTTTTCCCCAACATGCGGTTGACCGAGTCAAACCGTCCGGCGATCGCTGGGATAACCGTCATCGCCAGAAAGAAGGATGAAACGACCGAGAAGATCACCGCCAACCCAATGATCCCGACAAATTCACCCGCCCCGCCCGGCAGTGTTGCAATCGGTACGAAAGCGAGTGCGGTTGTTAGGGTTGATGCAGCTAAAGGCGAGAACAAATGACCAAGCGCGTGATCAATCGCCTTTACGCGCTCGACCCCTTTCATCCGCAACTGATCGTACTCATCAACGACAACGATGGCATTATCGATCAGCAAACCCAGCGAAATAATCAGGCCTGTCACCGACATCTGGTGAAGTGGAATACCGAAGAAGTTGAAGAGGATGAGCACCAGGCCCATCGTCAGCGGCAAAGCAAGCCCCACCACAAACGCGGATCGCCATCCAAGTGCGAAAAACAGAACCCCGAAAACAATCAGCGCCGAAAATGCAAGGTTCTTTGCCAGGCCATTCAATCGCGCCTCAGTGTAGAGGCTTTGATCAAACACAAGATCGACGCTGATCCCCGCAGGCCCCGTCGCTTTGAAGTCATTCAGAATCTGCCGCGCGCCGGCTGCCCAAAGGTCAACGCGTTGTTGCGGCTGAATGAACGAGGCGACGAGAACAGAACGCCGACCATCTGTATAATTCAAAACATCAGGTGGATCCCGGAGCCCTTTTGACACGTCAGCGACATCCCCAACCCGCACGGAGGATCCATCATTACGTTGAAACAGTGGCGCGGCCCGAATCCGCGATATCGAGTCAAAGGCCCCGTCGACTTCAAGATTGAGATTGCTGCCACCGGTGCGCAATTGTCCAGCAGGCGTCCGGGCATCGGAGTTTGCGATAAGACCAGCAGCCTGCCGTGTCGACAATCCAGATGCAGCGAGCGCGTCCGTATCCATAACGACCCGGATCTCCTCGGTCGGCAGCCCCAGTACCGTAACTTCCTCTGTTCCTGGGTGATTACGAAAATCGTCTGCCAAATTCTGAGCCATGCGGGCCATAATGGCGAGTTCAGGCTCTCGATCTTCTTCCCAAACCATCGAGACGATCATCGTCGCCGCACCGATATAAAGACGCTCAACCACAGGCACCGTCGCTTCAGCTGGAAGCGTTGCCCTCGCCTGCTCGATCTGGGATCTTATCAACGTCCAAGCATCGTCGACCTCTGCTTCATTCAAGCCTTCATCGATCTGGATACTGATTTGCGAAATATTCGCCCGCGATGTCGCCGTGACCTGATCTACCTCCACAAGCTCTCTCAAGGCTTGTTCAATCGGCTGAGTCACGAGCGCTTCAACCCGCTCGGCATCGGCCCCCGGCATAGTTGTCAATACGAAGCCGAACCGCTCGACGAGGGTCGGGTCTTCCTGACGACCAAGGGTCAAAAGCGCACCCAAGGCTCCCGCAAGTATAATCAGTATCGTGAGTATTGTTAAGCGAGGTAGGTTGTAGAAAAGCGTCCGCCAATTGAACCCGCTCATGGATTCAGTCCTCCAGGCGAAGTGATGGCTTCGATCGTTGCACTATTAGCAGATGACAATCGCACGGGCTGACCTGGAACCAAGCGACGCAGCCCATCGCTGACAAAACGCTCTCCGTCCTCCATTGTGCCGCGCACAAACGCCCGATCCGCATCCGAGTGGATCACCTCCACAAGACGCGGATTCACGATAAAGTCGGAACCGTCAGCCTCAACCGCATAAATAGACCAAAGCCCCCGCTGCGCCTCCGTTAGAGCCGTGACCGGAACCCAAAATCCGCGCTCATCGATCTCTTGATCGAGTGGCAATCGCACGACAGCGCCAGCAGCAACCGCGTCTGGATCTAGGATATCGAACACGGCGGTGACGGTTCGGCGGCTGGGATCGATAACACCCGTTTCCGCTCTCAGCCGTGCCTCGACCTCACCCCGCACCGAAACCAATTGATAGACAGCGCCCTCTTCGAGACTCGCCGCGGCCTTCTCCGGCAGACCGATCCTGGCCTCTAAAAGGCCTGACTCAACCAGTTCGAGCAGATTCATGCCAGGTGCAGCAATCGCGCCTTCATCGCCCATGCGAGCCGTAATTGTACCGGCATAGGGGGCTCGGATTGCCGCAAGGTCGATGGTCACCTTCAGCGTGTTGGCCTGCGCCTGCGCCGCATCAATCCGTGCTGAAGCTGCGTCCGCCGATGCTTGGGCCTCATCCACCCGTTGCAGGGACACATGCCCACGCTCGAACAAGGTCTGCTGACGCTGAACAGTGGTTCTTGCCAGATTGTAGTTGGCCCGGGCCTCAGCGACGGTAGCCTCTGCCGCCGCGAGCTGGGCGCGCAGGTCTCGCGTATCCAACCTCGCTAAAAGCTGCCCTTCTGTGACGCGTCCTCCAACATCGACAGCGATCCGATCGATCCGCCCACCCGTGGAGAATCCCAACTGACTGGTCCGACGAGGTTGGACAATACCGGAAAACCGTTCCTCCAGCTGAAGCGCGTTTTCATACTGAACCGTTTCGGTTTTCACCATCACAGCCGGCGGCGTGCTCGTCGCAACGGCCGGCCCTTCAGCAGACCTCTGAGTCAAGGCGACAAGCACAAGCCCAGCAATAATGGCCCCGAGCAGCACAAGAAAAGCCACCCCCTTTAATAAGGTCGGCTTCTTTTCACGGGTTTCGATTGTGTCATCCATTATTCGACACTCCGGGTCTCTGGGAGGAATTAAGATTACAGGTTGGGGATTTGGATCCCGCTTTCGCGATGGTCATTCGGATAACCCTCTGATCATGAGCGCCGCATGGGTCTTAATCAGATGATCCGAATCATGACTCGGGCCAACAAAAAATCCAGATGCCAGATTTGGCAAATGCCCCATAAGCTGAACCAGCCCGTGACATGCAGCCCAAATCGACTTCGACGCCAAATAGGTGTCGAGATCGGCACGAAACACACCCTTCTGAACGCCCTGAGCAACCATATGATGGAGCTGCTCAAAGGCTCGCCGGCTATTGCTGAGATGATCTGGGTCGACCGCATCATCTGACGGAGACCTACTTCCAGAAAACGCTGCAGCATAATGATAGGGGCGTTTCAGTGCCGTTCGGATATAGGTCTCAATACAGCTCTGGGCATACTCAATAAACGGGGCCCGTTCGTCCGGAACCTCCTTCATCTGCTCCAATATTTTCTCGAAAAAGGCCTCTCTGAGCTCGGTTACCAATTCCTGCTTCGAACTGAAATACTTGTAGATCGCACCTGGCGAGTAATCGATTTCATCGGCAAGGCGCCGGATGGACAGGCCATCTTCGCCCTCTTCGGCAAACACCCGTTCGGCCGCCTCGATAATGGTCTGGCGCACCTTGTGCCGGCGTCGTTCCGCTGGCGACAAACCTGCCTCTACCTGTTCGCCCAAAATCTCTCACCTCCCGATCAGACACTCCAATATGGTATACATAATTCAAAAAGCAAACAGTGTTTACTTCCTTTTTGAATAACACCTTCCCAAGCTCTGATTTCCACCATAGACAGCCGCTTATGACTGAACGCTTCCCACCTCAGCCTGTCATGGGCCAACCGCTCCTTGCCGCCCGCGCCAGCGCCGACGCAAGAAAGCTGCTCGCCCTTCGTCGATCGGCCGGAAAGGCCTTTATCGGTGCACCGGGTCCGACAGGCGCGGAACTAGACGATATACTTCGCGTGGCGACCCGGGTTCCGGATCATAGGCGTCTCGAACCCTGGCGGTTCATCATATTTGAAGGCAGCGCTCGCGAGCATGCAGGGCTCGCGCTGTCCGACATCTTCAAATCCAATAATCCTGATGCCACCGAACAACAGCTCGAAACCGAGCAAAACCGCCTTCTCCGGGCGCCGGTCTGTGTTGCAGTGGTCTCGTCCCCCAACCGGGAGCACAAGACACCAGTATGGGAACAAGAACTATCCGTCGGGGCCGTTTGTCAAAATCTTCTGCTCGCCGCGAATGCGGCAGGATGGGCCGGCGTCTGGCTAAGCGAGTGGATTTGCTACGACCAGGACGTCGCAAAACGATTTGGCCTCTCCGAGAATGAACGCTTCGCCGGCTTTATCTATCTCGGCACAGCAACGATCTCTCCCCAAGAACGTCTGCGGCCCGACGCATCACAGAAGATTACGCGCTGGAACCAGCAAGCCTAAGCGGCAACACAGTCAATTCGGCCAGATGATGTACTCATCCGATGCCTCTATCGGATCTGCATTTGTTTTGTCGATGCGTATCGGGCTCTCCGTCGTGTGCTCATAAAGCAAGGGTCGAGCATTGGCATAATGGGCGTCGATCAAAGCCTCCAGCTCACCTCGCTTGACCACCTCGCTGTCGGCAAGATTGTTTTGCTCCGTCGGATCAATAGCGAGGTTGTAAAGCCAGGCTTTGTTTTGCCGCTCATTGATTTGCAGTTTCCAGTCGCCAGCCCGGACAACCTTATAGAATCCGCTAGACCAAAAGATCGCATCATTGGGGCGGTCAATATCCCCCTCTCCCATGGCAATGGGGAGGAGATTGCGTCCATCAATGTCCACGCCTTGGGGCAGCGCCAGATCAGCGGCTGCGGCGAGTGTTGGCATAACGTCGATATGGGCGACCGGATCATCGATCACTGTTCCAGGGGCGATGCGCGACGGCCACTTCACAAACATTGGAACCCGAATGCCGCCCTCGAACAGTGTGATCTTCCATCCCCGATACGGCGCGTTCACGTCAGGCAAGCCGATATATCCAGCACCGCCATTGTCCGAGGAAAAGACGATAATCGTATTATCCGCTAAGCCTTCTTCTTCGAGTTTATCGACAATACGGCCAATGCTTCGGTCCAGAGAGCGCACCATAGCGGCA
Source organism: Pseudomonadota bacterium (assembly GCA_039817885.1). Taxonomy (GTDB): domain Bacteria; phylum Pseudomonadota; class Alphaproteobacteria; order Caulobacterales; family Hyphomonadaceae; genus CALLCD01. Next base: position 12,057 of record JBCBUY010000012.1, read on the forward strand.
TAGACGCGAAGTCTGTGCGGTTCGATATCTCCGACGGCATCATAGTCGTCCTGGGTTGCCTGAAGCGGCGTATGAACCCCCCAATGGGCCAGATACAGAAAGAAGGGTCGGGTCTTATTGGCCTCAATCACCCGAAGGGCTTCGTCGGTATAGTAATCGGTGATGTATGATGTCGGTTCGAAAGGCTCGTCGCTAATGTTCGAACCAGCTCGGTCATAATCCGCGGCAAACTGCATGCGCGCCCAGAGAAATCGGTCGATGGGGTCGAAGGACAGTTTTGCGTTCACCACGCCCGGATCATCTTCTGGAAGAAACAATCCGCTCGACATTAAAAGGCTCTCGTCAAATCCTTGAGAGACCGGACGAAACGGCAATGACCTGCCAAGGTGCCATTTGCCGATATGAACAGAATGATACCCGCCATCATCTAGAACCTCGGCAATCGTGACTTCCTCTGTCGGCAACCCTTTGTCCTGATAGGCAAGCCCAGCCTCATCGACCTCACGGTTCCAGGTCATAAGCGGTAGATCTTCCCCGTCGCGGCCATCATTCGCAAACATGGTGACGATGCGCCCCATGCCGTCTGGGGTCGGCGTAAACTCAAATCCCGTTCGCGTGGGATAGCGCCCGGTCATCAGCATGGCGCGAGATGGCGCACAGGTGCCGGTGCCCGAATAGGCATTGGTGAAGACCGCGCCATCCGCAACCAGGCGATCAATGTTCGGCGTCGCTACGCGTCCATCAGCGACCCCGCCGCCAAACGTCGAAATATCATTGATCCCCAGATCGTCGGCGAGAATGAACACGATATTTGGTGGCCCGCTTGCCCGATCCCCTGGCGCGGCATCCGGCCCTTCCAGCCACGCAACGGGGACATTTTCAGCCACGTCGAGCAGACCGGTGCTCGTGGCCAAATGCAGGATAATCGCCTTCCTATTGAGCCACGCCAAACCGCCGCCAATAAGGGTGAGGACCAAAGCGCCAATCAAGATGCGTCGGATCATGGTGTGCCTCCTGCCTTGAGGCTGATCCTATGACAGTCTTTAACAAGGTTCAAAGTGGCAATGCCTCGTTAAGTGAGATCAAACACGTGCGAAGTTACATCCTCATGGCGCTGCTGACGGCCGCGGCCTGCCAAGACGTTGAAGACAAAGGGCCGGCAGCCCCATCCGCCAATTGCAGATTGGCCGACGCTGACATCGGCACCTTTGTGACCGTTCCAGCTGGGCAATTCCTGAAAGGAGCCTCAGCCATTTATCCTGAGGAGGGTCCAACGATCTCCTTGACTGTGGACGCGTTCGACATGCAGGTTCACGAGGTCACGAATGCGCAATTTGAGGCCTTTGTCTCAGCCACCGGCCACGAAACCGATGCAGAGCGAAGTGCCAAACGCGGCGGGATCGAAGCCGGATCGGCAGTTTTCCGACACACAGTCGACAGCGCAGCTGGCCGAAATCCGTGGGCCCTCGTGTCCGGGGCAACTTGGCGAACCCCCTTTGGTCCCGACAGTGATATATCTGGCAAAGATCATTACCCCGTCATCCATGTATCGCTGAGGGACGCAAAAGCCTATGCAGAATGGGCCGGCGGGCGTCTCCCCAATGAGGTCGAATGGGAACTTGCCGCGCAGCTCGGTCTCTTCGACGAGACCGACCAAACATCCGGCGCGTTTGATGCCGACGGACGCCCGATCGCCAATACCTGGCAAGGCATCTTTCCTTATGTGGACACAGGCGATGATGGCGCAACGGGCCTTGCACCGGCAGGATGTTATCAACCGTCTAAAATCGGACTTTACGACATGATCGGCAATGCCTGGGAATGGACAGATACGCCATTTTCAGATGGTACGCACACGGTCAAGGGTGGGTCCTTTTTGTGCGCAGACAATTTCTGCCGCCGCTATCGTCCAGCCGCGCGGCAACCCCAGGAAAGCGACTTCTCATCGAACCATATCGGGTTTCGAATTATTAGAGACGTGACCGATTCCTAAGCAGAGATCTAAGCGAAAAGAACGTCGCAGCCCGTTCCTGCAAGCAGCGCGTCAACCGTATTACGGTCTTGCTCAGACAGCGCCGCATGGTCATCCTTTAGCCAACCAAGACACTTCGCTTGATACTTGAATGTCGGCTGCGTCCATGGCCTGCCATCGATCTCGGTGTCAAACGTATCGTGACCCTCCAGGACAGCTTTGGCATTTGCCCTCATAGCAGGGGCATAAGTGCGCCCGATCTCGGCCAGCAATGGTCCGAGCACGTCTTTCAGCTCACTGACTGAAAACCAATCTGAGTCACTTGGGTCAACACCAGACAAATCATCGACAAGGTCAATCCAGGCACGCAGGCGCTGAGACTTGTCTATCGTGATCTTCTGAGATGTCGGCTCCACCAAGACCAATTGCGTTAATTGTCCATATAGAGCGAAATCCGCGGACGAGGGACGCGCGCCGAGCACAAACCCTCTCTTCTGTATGAGAGCGTCCAGAATATCGACCAACCGCGCATAACTGTCTTCGATCGTTTTTGCGGTCACCTCATTCGATCCGACAACATAGAGACGATCAATCTGGCGGCGGGTGAACTCGGCGGCGACCGCTTCGGCCTGCTCCCTAGGTGCTGTATTCATTCCCCAATATACGAGGAGCGGTCCGGCATTTTTCCAATCGGCTTCATGTGCCCAACGGAAATGGAACATGGCTTTCGTCAACCACTCATCGGCAAAGTCTTCGATCAACGCGTTCAAGAAATGCAAGACGGGATCAGATGGCACTGCCAAGCGTTCAGAGTGCGACGTTTCCAATCGCCGAATAATAGGGGTCGAATCCGTTACCGGCACCAGATCCCCATTGTCCCCATCTGGAAAGAAAAATGTCGGGAGCAGACGAACCTTCGGGGCTGGATATCCTGCGGGTATGTTGCCATTGCCCCAATACACTTTGTACGGAATGTGCCGGTACCGCATAAGCGCAATCATCTTTCGCGTATAGGGTGACCCCGGCGCACCCGTCAGTTCCAATCTCTCCACCATAGTCCTCCAGCCTCATTATCTGCGTTTAGCTCTGCTTGATATGAAGGTCCCGCTGAGGGAATGGAACCTCAATGCTGGCCTCACGAAATGCACTATTGATCGCCGTGTTCAATTCATCTCGAACACGGAACCGCTTCCGTGGGTTTGAAATGAAGACACGAAGTTCAAAATCTAAAGAACTGTCACCATGGCTCATGAAGAAAGCGCGCGGTTCTGGCGTATCCAGAACGTCGTTTTCCTCTTCGGCAATTCTCAGCAATATCTGCCGGACCTTCTCGATATCGCTGCCATAGGCCACGCCGATATCAATGATGATGCGGACAATAGAATCCCGCAGGGTCCAATTGGTCACGTTCTCGGTAATAATGGACTTGTTCGGGAGCAGAACCTCCCGATTATCAAAGTCACGAATGGTCGTTGCACGGATGGAGATATTCGTCACATCCCCCTCAAGCTCCCCGATATTCACCGTATCCCCAACCCGCACAGGGCGCTCGAACAATATGATCAGTCCAGAGATGAAATTGGCAACAATTTCCTGAAGGCCAAACCCGAGACCAACACCCAGCGCAGCGATGATCCACTGTAATCGCGACCAGTCGACGCCGAGTTGAAGGAACCCGGCAATAATACCGGCACCAACAAAACAGTAACTGATGATCGTCCGAATGGCGTATCGCGACCCTGGACTAAGATTGAGCAGTTGAAAGGGGCCAACCTCCAGCAATCCGCCAATATTGTAGGCCGCGACAAATCCAGCCACCAGCAAGACGACAAACAATATGAGGTTCCAAAGCGTGATCGGCCGCGCCGTCTGCACACCATCAATTGTGTCGACCCCGGTCCACAGGACAACATCATTGGCAACGCCAAGCGCTGGAAGAACGGTCGCCCAAACAGCAAACAGACCAATCAAACCGCCAGCCGCAAAGACGTAGAGAAGAAATCGGCGTGTTTGGTTTGAGATCATCTGGCGCTGTTTCTCCAGATCCTCCACGGCCGATAGCGGCTCGGGAAGTTCATCATCGCCCTCGTCTTCTCGGTCTTGCTCGTCGCGCTCCGCTGCCATTTGCTCACGTCGTTCAATCGCTTTGCGGAGGGCAAGTCGTCTCTGCGCAATCAGGAAATCCCGCCTCAATATCCCGAAAATGATGGCTCCGAGAAAAAGCAGGGCAGCGCTCGCCAGAACGCGCACCTGCAAGGCAACCGCCGTATCGAAATACCCAAAAATTGGCAGCAAACCAATCGCGAGAGGGGCCATGCCAAGCGCCAGAAGACCAAGCAGGACAAATGACCCGCTCAAGCCTTCCGTGATCACTTGCGTCACCAGGCCGCGGCCCGGCTCAAAGGCGCGATAGCCAAGCGCCGCTATGCACACCGATGCAATAACGAAGGCGACCATACCAATACCATGCTCAACATCCGGGCGGCCGCTCGCAATCGACACGACGACGAGACACACGGCAATGGCCAGCCCGATCACAAAGGAACTCGGCACGCTTCGCACCGTCTTGAGTGCACCCTTCTCCCAATTGAAATGTGTCGCAAGGACGCCTGCATCTTCGCTAATGGTGCGGATAAAGAACGCAATCAAAATGATCAAAGCCAAAGCGAGCCCCCCCAGCGCCAATGCGCCGACTATCTCAGATTGGCTAAGAGACCGAATGCCCGGAAGAAAAACGCTGAGCAAAAGAATAGGCACAGGCAATGCCAGAGCCAGGCACGCCATAACAGCTGATGGCGTCGTCAGGTATTTATCGCGCGCCACTTTTCCGACCGCTCCGTTAAGGTCAGCAACAGTGGTGCGCAGGCGCTCCCGGTTCACGAGCAGCAGCATGGCAAAGAGGCCGAGGGACACCGGAACAAGGGGCATGTTGCGCAGCGACCGTGTGTAATCACTCCAAATATCTTGCCGAACAGCTGGAGACGACGCCCATTGCACACTGCTCACTACATTTCCGAGCCAATTGGTGAGAGGCCTTACATTTGACGGCAACCACAGCAGACGTCGATCAAGTGTATTTCGTAGGGTTTGAGCTTCCCGCAGCGCCTCAGACAGTCTAATTTCCTTCTCATTCAATCGATCTGATTGCGCCTGACCCGACCGAATGAGGCTGATAAGCAGGCGCTCACGATGGCTGCGCAAGTTTTCACTCAGCGCGCGTCGGAGATCGTCGACATCGATCGGCTCGGCCCCTTCCAGGTCTGGTCCGGCAATCAGGGCTGAGGAATCAATTTGCCGCGTCGACCTCAATCGGTCCTGCCAAAGGATCAAATTGAGTTGTAAGGACCCGCGCTGCTCGACCGTTTCGCCAATGGAATTGCGCAGACCTTGGGCGTTTGGCAGGCTTGATCGCAACTGCCTCAGCAATGTGCCGGCTTCCTCAGTGACGCGGCCCGTCGCCAGAATACGCGTTACGGTCTCTGCCTGCTGACGAATGAGGAGGGTCTGCTGCGAAAACGTTCTTACATCCTGTTCAATGATCAGCGCATCATCGGCCATATCTCTCAAGGCCGTGGCAAGCTGAATGTTCTCCTCCGCAATCGCCTGATCGCTGGTGGAAACATCAGCGGCCGCATTTCGATTATCAATGGCTTCGGTCAGCGCCGCATCAGCTTGTCCCATACGAACATCGGATAAGCGTTGCTGGATGATGGAAAGCTCGCGGTCTAAGGTCGCCATCTCCGCTTCGACCAGCGCAATGCGGGCAAGATTGATCGTTTGTCGTTCAGGAAGGCTGGTCAGCTCACGCTGCAAGTCTGTGATACCGGACCGTCGAGCGAAAATCCGAGCACGCAGCAATGTTTGGCGCGCGCGGTCAACGACCGACGCTGCGTTCCCGTCTGTGCCTTGAGCTTCAAGCAAATCGTCCAGCGTCGCCCTTGAGACAGCAGATTCTTCGGCGATTTCAGACGCCCGTTCAGCCAGCGCCGTTCGTTCGTCCTCAAGGTCTACGAATCTCTGATTTTTTAGCGCGAGATCTGACTGGAGTGTGTCGACCCGGTTGCGCAGATCGATACTCGTCTCCGGAATATCAGCCGGGCCCTGAGCCTCCGTGAGTATCGTAATATTCTGTCTGATCTGTGTGCTGGTCTCTATGCTGTTGGCGGCAGCTTCAACAAACCCATCAACCGTTTCGGTGCGTTCAAGTGCCTCCGTAAGCTCCTCGCGTGCCTCGATGAGCAATTCAGACGCTTCAATACGATCTTCTTCCGGCAGCCCGTCCAGCTCATCGAGTTCAGCAAGCTGGCCATTGATCAGGGCCAAATCGAGCGGTGCATCCTGAGTCCACGCGATGGAATGGCCGCCCAACACGACGGAAAGGCAACAGCAGGCCAGCGCTGCAAAGCGCCCCATGGCGCGTATAAAAAAAGCCAAACGAGTCATCACTCGGAAGTCTACTCCAATTTGGCCGCAAGAACACAATAGTCTGGAGTGACAGACTATTTTGAGGCGTCAGGCCGACCGCATCACAATGCCTAGGCCCGTTTTGTTTCGATTGGCAAAGTCTGGCCTTGATCGGATATAACTTTGCGACAATCCTGTTATCCGCTTTGAAGAGGATCGGCTGATGAAACTCCCAATTATCTCAACATGTTTGAAAACGGCAGGCCTAACCTTGCTCGCAGCTTGCGTCCAGTTAACGCCGCCGCTCACAGCTGAGATTTCAGAAGAAGGAGACGCGGCAGACCCTGCTTCCGCGACAGTGGGTGACGTCGGCACCAGCGGTATCGAACGTGTCGAGCGGGGCAACCTCGTCATGGAGAATATTCCCGAAATCCCGGCAGAGATTCGTGAACGCCTGCGCCAATATCAAAATGTTCGCGGGCACAGTTTCGAAGACTGGGTCGGAGACAAGATCCTCATCTCCACGCGCTTCGGACAAGTTCCCCAAATCCACAAAATCGACCAGCCAGGGGGAGCCCGCCAACAGATCACATTTTTCGAGGAGCCCATCCTCGGTGCCGTTGCCGACCCGAACGGATCGTCTTTTCTGTTTGGCAAGGATACGGGTGGGGACGAATTCTACCAGGGCCATCTCCACGACCTGATGAGCGGAGATGTAACCGTTTTCACCGAACCTGGCACCAGAAACGGTGCGTTCACCTGGTCAGATGACGGGACGCTGGCGGTCTGGTACCGCGCGGCCGAGGGCAAAGCAGATTGGGATATCCTCGCCGGAAATCCGTCCGATCCGGAAACTGTTCGCGTCCTACATGAAGGTGACGGAGCGATCGTTCCTGTTGATGTCGATACAACCGGATCCAAAGCTCTCATTCAGCAATACATCTCAATCACCAAGAGCCGTATGTTCGTGCTGGATACCGACGATGGAACATTCACAGAGCTAAATGCTGACTTGGATGTCGCGTATAATGGTGCCGAATTTCTAAAGGATGGCACCATACTGACCGCCACGGACCATGACTCCGAATTTGTCAATCTGGTTCGCCTCGACCCGAAAGACGGAACGATGACGTCTTTCACAGACACCATAAACTGGGATGTCGAAGGCTACGATCTTTCCCCCGATGGTGAGACGGTCGTCTTCGCCGTGAACGAAAGCGGCCTCGGCACACTAAAACTGTTGGATCTGGACACTGGCACGATCAGCGACGGACCTGATCTGCCGGTTGGTTATGCCTTCGGCCCAGAGTTTAACGCCGACGGAACGTCCGTCGGGTTCAGCTTTGTGGCCGCAACCAGCCCCGTGGACGCATGGTCATTCGACACCGAGACCCTTGCCCTCACGCGCTGGACCACTGCCGAGGTTGGCGGCTTGGATGTCGCAAGCTTCTCCGAGCCAGAATTATTCGAATTTCCAAATCAGGACGGTATGGATATCCCAGCCTTTATCTATCGGCCGAGCGGTGCCGGTCCCCATCCTGTGATTGTCACGATCCACGGTGGACCAGAGGGACAATCACGTCCTGGCTTCTCCTCAACATATCAGTATTGGGTGAAAGAGCTCGGCGCGGCTGTGGTTGTTCCAAATGTCCGCGGATCGTCCGGCTATGGAAAGACGTATGTAGGTCTCGACAATGGACTGAACCGAAAACGCTCTGTCGAAGACATCGGCGCATTATTCGATTGGATCGAGACACAGCCGGACCTCGATAGCGAGCGCATCGTCGTCTTTGGTGGTTCGTATGGGGGTTACATGGTGCTTGCGACGATGATCGATTATGCTGACCGGATAGCCGCTGGCATCAACATTGTTGGCATTTCAGACTTCAAGACCTTTCTCGCAAATACGCAAGACTATCGCCGTGACCTCCGACGTGCCGAATACGGCGATGAACGCGATCCTGAGGTTGCAGCATTCTTCGAAGAGATCTCGCCGCTGCGCAACGCCGATAAGATCACCAAACCGATCTTCATCATTCAGGGCTTCAACGATCCGCGTGTGCCATACACAGAGTCCGAACAGATTTTGTCGGCCGTTCGGAAGAATGGCGGTGAGGCCTGGTATCTTCTGGCAATGGATGAGGGGCATGGCTTCCGCAAGAAGGCCAATCGCGATTTCCAACGCGGTGCAGAGACGCTGTTCCTGAGGGATATCTTGAGCGAAGACACCAGAACGGAATAGTCGGGCATCGGATCTTGCCAGCTGCCCCTGAAAGGACACACACAGATGGAACGGTTTGAACTTTCAGGTCGGCGCGCACTGATTACCGGCGCATCTAGCGGCCTCGGAGCGAACTTTGCGAAGACGCTTGCCGCTGCTGGTGCCCACGTCGTTCTGGCAGCGCGCCGCCTGGATCGCTTACAGAGTGTCTCCGATGAAATTACGGGCGCGGGCGGGTCGGCTGAGATCGTGTCCTTGGATGTAACCGACGACGCAAGCGTCATGTCGGCCTTCGACCATATCGAAGCCAGCGATGGCCCGGCTACTATACTCGTCAACAATTCCGGATTGAGCCGCGAAAACTGGCTCACCGATATGACGGAAGACGATTGGGACACTGTTATGGGCACCAATCTCAAAGGAGCCTGGCGGGTCGCTCAAGAGGCTGCAAGGCGAATGATCGCAGCAGAAACAGGCGGCAGCATAATCAATATCTCATCAATCACCGCCTTCCGCCCATCACAAATGCTAGGGGCCTATGCGCCGTCAAAGGCCGCCATTCAGCATCTCACCCATGTCATGGCGCTGGAGTGGGCAAGAAACGGCATTCGCGTAAACGCGATCGCACCGGGATATTTTTCCACCGAAATCAACGAGGATTTCCTGGACACAGGACCGGCTGAAAAGATGCGCAAACGAATTCCCCTGCGCCGGTTTGGGGATCTTGACGAGCTGAGCGGGCCGCTCCTGCTTTTGGCATCCGATGCTGGAAGTTATATGACGGGCGCGACCCTGATCGTTGACGGTGGCCATCTCCAATCCGCGCTTTGAAGACCTTGTACGTCAGGTACCAACAGTCGAAGCCAATGAAATTTGTTCGGTGCCATTAAGAGATTGCTAGGAGGGTGCGAGGTAGTCTGACAAGCGATAAGGCTCGGAGGATCGGTCATGGCTGTGGTCGCAAACACGCAATTCAAGACAGATGCAGAACGCGCCGCCGAGCGCGCCATATCTCGGCCAGTGATCCTGAAAGGCGCAGGCCCTGAAAGCCCTGTCGACTCGCCCGCACGCGAACTTCAGAACCGCCTTGCCGAAGAAGTCGAAGGCAATGATCAATCGACGGACGCTTTACGCTCGCGGCTACAGCTTGGTCTTCAACTCACAGCTTATGCCGCATCACTATGGTGCGTCGGCTTTGTCCTCTACAGCTTACTGTAATCGATCACTGATCCTCGATAATTCATAATTTACCTCACATCGATCTGTGATAGTCACACGTCTTGTCGTTAACGAGTGACTCCAGGGGCCATAATCCATGACTATTCGTAAAGCCGTATTGCCGGTTGCCGGTTTCGGAACCCGCGTGCTGCCCGCAACAAAATCGATCCCAAAAGAGATGTTGCCCGTCGTGGATCGCCCCGCCATCCAATATGTCGTGGACGAGGCTCTGGAAGCCGGTATCGAGCACATCGTTTTTGTAACCGGTCGTAACAAAGGCGCGATCGAAGACTACTTCGATCGTGCTTATGAACTTGAAGTCACCCTCGACCAGAAGCGTAAGGAACGCGCGCTGGAACAAGTCGAAAAAACGCGGCTGCCAGCAGGGTCGGCAAGCTTTGTACGTCAACAGTCGCCGCTCGGACTTGGCCACGCGATCTGGTGCGCCAAGGATATTATTGGCCATGAACCCTTCGCTGTGCTGCTGCCCGACGTGATTGTAAAGGCAAGTCCCGGCTGCCTATCTCAGATGGTCTCAGCCTATGAAAAGACGGGCAGCAATATTCTCGCGGTCGACGCAGTTCCAGAGCAAGACGTCTCCAAATACGGTGTCATCGCTCCAAAATCGCGCGATGGTCGGATCATCGAAATGGACGGAATGGTCGAAAAACCCTCCGTAGACGACGCACCGTCCAATCTTAAGATCACTGGACGTTACATTCTGCAGCCCGACATTTTTCCGCTTCTCGAAGACCAAGCCGCCGGTGCAGGAGGTGAGATTCAACTAACCGATGCGATGGCGAGGCTGATGGATCGCCAAGCCTTCCACGCCTTCGAGTATGAGGGACAGGATTATGATTGTGGATCGGTTATCGGCTACTTCGAGGCCGTTCTGGGTCACGCGATCGACCATCCAGACATCGCAGATCAGGCACGCGCGCTGATCGCAAGCACATCTGCAGAGCTTTAATTCTGTAGCGAACACGCCTATTTGCAAAACTGAACAAGTTAGGCAGGGCAATCCTACATGAACTTTTTGGTTACGGGTGTGGCAGGATTTATTGGTGCCGCCACCGCGCTTCGCCTTCTTGAGGAAGGTCACAATGTGGTCGGCGTCGATAGTCTCGACAGTCACTACAGTGTCGCCCTGAAACGCATGCGCCTGTCACGCCTACACGCACGTTCGAATTTCGTATTCCACCAGCTAGATCTCGCAGAGCCGGGCAGCCTGCTTCACTTGCCAGAGGCCGCCCGGATCGATCGGGTCATCCATCTTGCTGCGCAGGCGGGCGTCCGGCGCTCCATGGCTGATCCCCATCCCTACGTCTCGTCAAATGTCGTCGGCCATCTAACCGTCTTGGAATTCTGTCGCCGCATGCCAAAAAAGCCAGAGCTGATCTACGCGTCATCAAGCTCAGTGTACGGCGACAGCGTGGACACAGCCTCGACCGAAGACAGTCCCTGCGGCGATCCGGTGTCCTTATATGCCGTCACCAAGCGCACAGATGAAATGATGAGCCAGGCCTATGCAGACCTATATGGCGTTAATCAAATAGGGCTTCGTCTGTTCACAGTTTACGGCCCATGGGGCCGGCCCGACATGGCCTACTGGTTGTTCGCCTCAAAGGCACTGCGCGACGAGCCGATCCAACTCTTTAATCACGGGGATATGGCCCGAGATTTCACCTATATCGATGATGCGGTGGACGGCCTCATCCGGGTCGGGACCGCGAACAGTTGGAGTACCGGCTCAAATAATGGTCACCACATCCTGAACCTTGGCACGGGATGGCCCGAAACCCTCAAAGCGCTCGTAGACGCCGTACAGTCTGCCACCGGAAGAGCCCTGAAGATCGACTCCCGCCCAATGCAGGCCGGCGACGTCTATCGCTCCTGCGCCGACATCTCTCGCATTACAGACCAATTTGGTTACCGGCCAAAGGTCGGATTGACCGAGGGAATTCAGCGCTTTGTTGACTGGTTCACCTCAGATCCGGACCTTGCAATGATCTAAATCTCGCTGGCACACGATTTGCCCCTTTCAGGCGAACACGGACTAGGGGTGTGCTGCTATGAGACGAATTGTGTCGAAAACCGGCTCGCATTGGCTGCGATCTGAAAGTGGGGCGACAGCAATTATCTTCGCTCTATCATTGCTGCCAATCTTGCTGTTGGCAGGTTATGCGGTCGACATTCGTCGCGCAACCATAGCCAAAAGCGCACTCCAGAACGCTCTCGATGCGGCGGTGCTCGCCGGTGCGCTGGAATATTCTCGCGGAGCGTTTCTCGACCCCGGTCAGCGCGAAGCCAACACAGGCGACGTTGTCGACGACATATTCGGCATCGATATCAGTGGAAATGGCGGCGTGCTCTCCAGCCAATCGGTGAGCTTTGCGATTGATGGAGACGGTGTCCGCGGCACGGCAAGCGGCAATGTACCGCTGATATTCGGCGGCCTCTTCGGGCACTCAAGTATAGATGTCTCCGTCGAGAGCGTGGCAGAAGCAGCACCGGCACGAAACCTTGAGATCATCTTAGCCTTGGACAATACCACATCCATGTTTCGCCAATCTCGCTTCGATCAGATGCGCGGGGCGGCGAAAGGCTTCGTCAATGATCTGTTCGACAATCCAGAAAATCAGAGATTGACCTCTGTTGGCGTCGTGCCTTGGGCCACCCTGGTTAACATAAATTCCGAACGCCCACGCGCATTTAACGCGTCCGCAGCCGCCGACCGGGCTGTCGGTGCAGATGGTCGCCGCGTCGTACCGAACGCCCCGTTCGAAAACCGCCTCCGGTATCTCCTGGAGCCAGAGGATGATCGCCCATACACGCGCGACCAGATGGAACGTGACTTTGCACCCGTAACATGGCGCGGCTGCGTTCGGGCAGCACCGGGGGAACGACGGGTCTCTGGCGGTGGAGCCGTCACCCAGCCGCTCACGGACGACCCGGTTCCAGGAATGCGCTGGCATGCCTCCTTTGTTGAACCCGAACTGGAGACGGTCCAAGCGCCGGAAGGTTTCAACGAGGACGACGAGGATGACGACGATGATATCAGTCTCGCCAGCCTGTCCGTACCGACCGGGGAAGTGCTCCGATGCACCCAGCGCCCAGAACGCGGCGGTGGCAATATCCATCTCAATATCACTCAGCCTTGCTCCACGGGAGACAATCGCCCAGTTGATCGCATCGCCGACGCCTGCGTGTCTGACCCCAACGAGTTCGACTATTTCCGAACCGGTGGCCGCGCCTGTCCCTGGCAGAACAACATCTTCCCATGGACCCGCCAACGGAGCATCTCGGGACCGAACCAAAATTGCCCAGTCGCCATGTTGGGTCTGTCCCGCGACCGGGGTCAAATTATTGACAAGCTCGACGAGATGCACCCAGCCACCGGCGGAACCCATATGGACCTCGGCTTGATGTGGGGCCTGCGCGCACTCTCACCCCAACCGACCTGGGCGAACTTTTTCGGTCAACCGACACCTGCCGCCTATGATGATGAGCAGACCCGCAAAGTTCTGATCCTTCTGTCCGACGGAGAGAACATCGCTCCTGGGGCAATCGAGGGCTATTATGGCTGCACCGAAGGCGACACCCGCGGCGCAGCAGGTGAGTGCTGGCAAGCTGACGGCGTCAACCGCCTGTCAGGTGGCGCGTTAAATGCCCTGACCGCCGATGCGTGCACCGCCATTCGCGGCTACGGCATAGAACTCTACACGATTGCGGTGGATGTCGATAACAATACAGCTCTCGATCTGCTCGCCGAGTGCGCCGCGGACGGAGACCGCGCCTTCAACATTCGCGCGTCGCAAATCGATGAAGTCTTCCAGGCCATCGCTGCCCGTGAGCTGCGCCTCACAGAATAGGGCTCGCCAAACCTCAGACAACCAAGGGGCGGGAGCGCTCACCTCCTGCCTTTTTGTGCCTTGCCCTTCCACCGGTCCGGTGAACACGATAAGCGCACTCTATGGCAGACACGTCCTCATCTGACCTCAGATCCCTCGTCGATGACGCCTTAGCCGTAGGCAACACCCATCGCGGCGCGGGACGAGTTGCCTCCTATATTCCAGCATTGGCGAACGTCGACCCGGACCAGCTCGGCCTCGCGGTTGCAACGCTTGATGGCAAGACCTATTGCGCAGGCGACGCCGACACGGCGTTCTCGATCCAATCTATCTCCAAAGTCTTCACGCTGGCCATGACACTCAAAGCGGTCGGCGAAGCGTTATGGGACTGCGTCGGTCGCGAGCCCTCCGGCACTGCTTTCAACTCTATTGTTCAGCTCGAGTCCGAAGGCGGCCGCCCGCGCAACCCACTCATCAATGCCGGGGCCATCGCCACGACCGACCGCCTTATCGGTGACAAGAGTGCAAGCCTGATCATTACTGAGATTGAGGCAACCATGCAGCGCCTTGCTGGCGATCCCGCGGTCATCATCGACCGCACCGTGGCCGCCTCAGAAGCCGAAGCCGGTGCCCGCAATAGAAGCCTCGCCCATTTCATGGCGGCTTTCGGTAATCTCACCCAGCCCGTGGAAACCGTGCTTGAGGTGTACTTTCATCAATGCGCCCTCGCCATGTCCTGTCGCCAGCTGGCCTGCGCCGGCTTGTTCCTCGCCAATAATGGCGTTGACCCCGTAAGCGGCCAAGAGATCATCTCTGCAGAGCGCTGCCGCCGGATCAATGCCGTGATGATGCTCTGCGGGCATTATGACAATTCCGGCGAGTTCGCTTTCCGGGTCGGCTTGCCAGGAAAGAGCGGTGTTGGCGGCGGCATCCTGGCCATCGCGCCCGGTCGGGGCGCAGCGGTCGCCTGGTCTCCCGGTCTCAACGCGGCGGGCACCTCACTCGCCGGCTCTGCCGCCCTCGAACACTTCGCCGCAAGCGCCAATTGGTCGGTTTTCCAGGACGCCTGTTGAGGGAAGGCAAGCGGACTATTTTCGTGCTTTAGCAGACTTCCAATACTGCAATGAAGTGTCCAAATCTAACCTACCAAATCACTGCTAAGAGTCCTTTCGAGCCGCAATAAAAACCTCAAGAAGATCAACATAAACGTCGGCAAAGTCGAAAAAGGAATCTGTGCGGCGATTGGTGGAGATGGCAAGAGCGATGCCGTGATCCGGCACGATCATTAGCCAGCACTGCGCGCCCTTTGAGACACCACCGTGATTTAAGTGAACCACGTCACCGACGCCGTCGACTGGCCAGGTATTTCGACGGAAGCCCAAAGCGTAGTTCTGTTCATTATCCTCACCATTGGTGAGCTTTACCGGCGTCCAGAATGTCTGTCTGACATCGGGGGAGATAAATGCATCATCGAGCCACGCAGCCCCGAGGCGAGCAAGGTCCTTAGGTGTCGACACATAACCGCCAGCCGCCAATTTATGACTGAGATCTACCGATCGCCACTGCTTCACTCGCGTTCCTTTCGATTGATAAGATAGCGCAAATTCAGTGCTTGGCGTTCGACGATGATCCGGGCGCGTCGACGCCATACCGAGAGGGTCGAATATCTCAGAGCTCATAAAAGTATCAAAGGCGACCCCGGCTACATTTTGCACAACAGCGCTCAACAAGACATTGTCGAAGCCTGAATAATGGAAATCCGTTCCAGGCTCAAACAGCGTATCGGCGTCGTCGAAGACGGCCAGCGCCGCCATTGGATCTTCGAACCGCGTTGTTAGCGCCAAGCTTTGATAGAAACCGATCCAGTCAGTGTTTTCTTCATAGGCCGAAAGACCGGCAGTATGAGACGCAAGCTGGCGAGGCGTGAAGACATTCCAATCTGGATTTGGCAGATCCTGTACGTATGTTTCAATCGGTCGATCCAGCTCAATTCGACCTTCAGTCGCCAGTCTTGCCAGCCCTGTTATGCCAACCGGCTTGGATGTCGAACCAATGCGATAGGCCGTATTTGTGGTGATCGGCAAATTTTCAGCGACATCCTGCCACCCAACCGCGCCAGCCCAAATGAGCTTCCCATCTATCGCGACGGCTGCAGACAAACTTGGTGCGAGAATTTCCTTTCGCCGTTCCGTGAGAATCGACAGGGCGGCCGCACTCGCATCTACATATTGGAGATCAAACAGCTCTTCATCAGTTGGCGCATCACTTCGCAGGTCATGCCAGCCAAACGGCAAACGAGCGACCTCAAACTGATTTGATAGGAAACCGTATAGGGGCCAGCCAAACCAGATGAGTATCGCCAGAGCTAAGACGACCAGAGCTCGCCGCAGACCACTTCCAAATATCATCGCAACACCCAAATACTAATTAATTAGTATTTGGGTGTTAGGTCGAATTGGCGATGATGTCAAAGGACGACTTGCGCGAAGGTGGTACCGCTCGCCTAGAAACGATCAAGCAAGCGTTCCAGATAGTCGCGCTCATCCTCGTCGGCGGGGTCTGAATAGCGCCGGCGGAGCTCCTCCAGAATATCAAGCGCGCGTTGGCGTTCAGACTGGTCCGGCACATCGATACCTTCGGACGAATTCGCCCCACCAATCTCCCGGCCAAACGGGTCGCGTTCAGACTGTTGTTGCTGGCTTTCGTCGCGCAAAGCGTCGAGCGCCCCGGCAATTTCGCCGGCTACATCCCGCAAACGTTCCGTCGCCCGGGCCTGGTCCCGCTGGGCCCGGCCAAACTGACCTTCTCGCAGGGCATCTTCTGCACGGCGTTGGGCTCTCAGCGCCTCTTCAATCGCCTGTTCTGTCCCTTCGCCGCCTGGCAGGCCGTCTTCAGACTCGTCGCCTCCGCCGCCTTGCTCGGCCCGCTGGCGCAGCTCCTCAAGAAGGTCGCCAATCGCTTCCTGGCGCTCGGCAAGTTCCTCGCTGCCAAGATCCGGGACCTGCCCGGCACCTGAGCGCCGACGTGCCTCATCAGCTTCTCGGCCAGCTTCCAGCGTATCGTCATTTAGCTCCCGCTGCTCGCGAAGCGCTTCGGCAAGATCCTCGAGGTTTTCAGCGAGCTCACGCTCTTCCTCGCCCTGTTCACCTTCTTCGCCTTCCCCACCCGGATTGGGCAAGGCAAATCCATCACCGCCTGATCCATTGCCTTGCTGAAATTCAAGATTTTCGAGCATATTCGTAATGTCGGAAAGCAATTGCCGCGCCTGATCCCGCGCACCGGTTTGTGCCAGATCTTCCAGCGCCTGAAGCATATCTTCAAACGAGTTCTGTCCGAGTGATGGTCCGCCGCCGCCACCAGCTTGCTGGTTGTCGAGACCGTCCTGCGTCGCACTTTCCGGCAAACCATTCGCGACCGCTTCGGCCAGCTTTGCTTGAACATAATTCTCCGCCGCCTGACGAAAGGCATCCGTCAAACGCTGCAGCTCTTCTTCTGTGGCCCCTTCGCGCAATGCCCGCTCCAGGGCCCGGCGCGCCGCCAGCAAAGCCGCAAGCGCATCCGCCGAACTGCCATACTCCGCCTTCAGAGCAACAGCCCATAACAGGCTGTCGACCGTCCAGGCTTCTTCAAGGGTCGTGGCAGATTTGAGCGTGCCATGAGCAGCAGCCAGGCCAGAAAAGATGCCGTAATCATCGAAGTACTTCTCACCGCTGAACGTTACGGCCTCCAGCATTAGCGCGGCCTGCTGGACCCCTTCCGGCGCGCTTTCCAAAGGGTTGATCGGGCCCACATAGCCCTCCTTGTAGGCGCGCGGCTCTCGCAATGTGGTGACGCGAATTTCCTGCGTCGCCCGCGCGAGATTCTGCAGGAACAGCTTCTCCGGCAAGATAAATTCAAAGGCGTCACTATCGCCCTCTTGCCCCGCGCCATCAGTGGCCACCAATCGGCCAGACACCAACGATCCCGCCCAGGGATGACGGGTCATATCAAGCGCAGCTTCCTCGCTTGCTTCACGCACTGCGGCCCCCGGCAAATCGATCCGAACGCGCCGTTCATCATCAGGTGCAGCAGGATGCGGGTCCACCAGCCGAAGTGCCAGCTCAAGAGTTTCCACCCCGTAATCGTCGGTTACGGTCCATTTGAATTCCGTGCGATCATTCGCACCAAGAACAGGCGGTTCCTCAAAGCTCGGCACAGGCGGCGCATCGGGTGATGTGTTGATCTCCCAAGCAGCTCTGCGGCCCCACCAGTTCACCGACAACAAAGTGTCTTCGGTCACAACGGCCTGGGTTTCAAATGCCCCGTCTGGCGTCTTGTCAAAGCGCTGGATTTGCCGGGTCCGCGCACCTTTCAAGATCAGTTTGGGGGTGGAGCGCGCCTGCGCTCTCACGGTCACTTCAGACCCCGCCGGCACCAAAACAGGACGTCCATCGGCCTTGAGAAAGACAGGCGGTCGCCGGGAGTATTCCGGTGGGGATATCCATGCCTCAACACGCACATTCTCGGCCCCGATAAGCGATCCATAGTCTGGCATCACCGCCCGCCCGAGGCGTCCGGCCACATCTCCCCAGGAGAAAATAATGCCGATCGTCAGCAGCGCCGGAATGGCCAGCCGCAGATAAAATGGATCCAGCAGCCGCCATGCCGACTTAAAGGCCGGAATGCGCATCTCCGCGGCAGCGCGTTTCAAGCGCACTCTGTGCGCCCGCCAGAGGGATTGCGCCGCAGAGGTTGGAGCACTTGGGCGATCGGTCAAGCCAGCGATAGGTCTTTGCTCAGACGTCGCATCAAGCACCTGACAGGCCTCAGCTTCTGATGTGCGGACAAGACGATTTCGACCGCGCAATCCGAGAATGACCAATCCCGCCAAAAGAATCAGAAAGCACAGTGCCGCAGCCTGCGCTGTCATCAGGTCAACGACACCAAAAAGCGCCAATATGAGAAATAGCGAGACCAGGACGATGAGTGGCCAAAACGCTTGGACATAGCGGAGCGTCGCAAGCCCGGTACGGGTCTGCAAGATCTTACGCGAAAGCCCAGGAATGTCGTTTAGGTCAGCCAATCGGGCACGGTCTCCAGATCTATCATCTCCTCAAATGTAGGCCGCCTGCGAACAACGGCATAGTCTTTGTCTTTCACAAGCACCTCAGGGACCAGAGGCCTCGCATTATATTGTGATGACAATACGGCCCCATACGCCCCTGCAGATAAGAAGGCGATATAACCTCCGGCCGCGATATTCGGCAGTTCTCTGGCGGCCGCGAACTTGTCCGTCGACTCACAAATCGGTCCGACAATATCGACAATTTGCGTTGGCATATCGCCAGCCGGCTCGCTGATTGGCAGGATATCATGATGCGCCGAATAAAGCGCCGGCCGCATGAGATCGTTCATGCCAGCATCGACGATCAGAAAGGTTCGATCGGGTGCCTGCTTGTGGTAGAGCGCTTTGGTTACGAGAATGCCGGCATTGCCGGCAATCACCCGTCCCGGCTCAAGAATGATCTGCACCGGCATATCTCCGATGACACGTCGGATCATATTGGCGTAGGCATCCGGCGGCGCAGGACTGTCTCCGTCTTTGTAAGGAATACCGAGCCCGCCCCCAAGGTCGATCCGGGTAATGTTGTGGCCCGCCGCCATGAGCTCTGCAGCTAGTTTCACGGTTTTGCGAAACGCAGCCTCCATGGGCTCAAGCTCGCCGATTTGCGACCCGATATGGACATCGACGCCAACGGCCTCGACACCCGGTAATTCTTTCACGCGCGCATAAAGTGCGACGGCATCATTCCAAGGCACACCGAACTTATCGCCTTGTTTCCCTGTCGAAATATTCGGATGCCCCCCGGCCGCGACATCGGGATTGACGCGAAGCGCGACAGGCGCAACCACTCCCCGCCCCATCGCCACATCTGAAAGAACCTCAAGCTCTGCGGCGCTTTCCACATTGAACTGATGAATGCCGGCGCTCAGCGCAAAGTCCATTTCAGCGCGCGTCTTCCCAACACCGGAAAACACGATCCGATGCGCTGGAATACCAGCTGCTCGGGCCCGACGCAGCTCACCAACGCTTACGACGTCCGCCCCATAGCCCTCAGCGGCCAAAGTGGCCAACACCCCGAGATTGCCATTTGCCTTGACGGAGTACGCGATCAAACAATCAAGCCCGTCAAAAACCCCAGCAATCACCTGCGCATGGCGGCGGAGTGTGGCAGTAGAATATACATAAACAGGCGTGCCGACGGTCTCGGCAATGATGCTTAAGTCGACGCCTTCGCAGTGGAGCGTGCCATTCCGGTAGTGAAAATGATGCAAAGCGTGAACTACCTATTCGTCGGCGCTTGCGTCGTCGATCGCCGACTCAGTAACGGGTTCAACGGGAGCGGTATCTGGGATTTCTCCGCCGAATTCATTGAATGAAGGGCCCTCAATGACAGGCTCCTCGTTCACAACCTCCTCCTCAACTGTTTGTTCGACGGGAGGCACATCGCGAAAGATGGGATCGGGTCGCTGCAAACCGCCGCGAAGGCCGCATGCCGTAAGCGCTGTTACAGCAGCGAGTATCCCCAACAATACCTTAGGCATGCGCTTGGTCATCATCGTCTCCGAAGTCGGCTTCTAATCTTTCTTTCCACGCCGCTACCTGTTCGGCAACACATTGCGGTGCAGTGCCCCCATAACTTTTTCGGCTTGCCGCGGAGGCGTCCACTGTGAGGATAGAGTAGACATGATCGGTCAATCGAGGCTCTTCACCGCGAAGCTCATCAGGCGCGAGCTCGGACAGATCCACCCCCGCAGCCTCAGCTCTTGCGACGAGTCTGCCCGTCACATGGTGTGCCTCGCGGAATGGCATTTGTAGTTCGCGCACCAGATAGTCTGCGAGATCGGTCGCCGTGGAAAAGCCCTTCGCAGCGGCCGCGCGCATAGCGTCCGGATAGAAGGTCATGGTCTCAACCATGCCAGCCATGGCCCGAGCACACAGATCAAAACTGTCGAATGCGTCGAAGGTCAGCGCTTTATCGTCCTGCAGATCCTTGGCATAGGCCAGCGGGAGCGCTTTGACCGCCCCCTGCAGAGCAGCATATTTCGACGCAATGAGCGATGCCTTGGCCCGGACAAGTTCGGCGGCATCGGGATTTCGCTTCTGCGGCATAATTGAAGACCCCGTCGACCATTCATCCGACAGGCTGGCAAAGCCAAATTGCGCCGATGTCCAAAGCACAATCTCTTCCGCCAGCCGGGACAAATGCGTCGCCGCTATAGACAAGGCAGAAAGCGCTTCCAGCGCAAAATCTCTCGCAGAAACAGCGTCTAAGGAGTTTGCCATAGGGCGATCAAAGCCCAGGGTTTCGGCCGTCATTGTCCGATCAATCGGAAAGCCTGTGCCCGCAAGTGCAGCAGATCCAAGCGGACACTCATTCAAACGAACCTGTGCATCGCCGAACCGTCCGCGATCACGGTCCAACATCTCAACATAAGCCAGCAAATGGTGTCCAAGCGTGACGGGTTGAGCGGTCTGCAAATGGGTAAACCCAGGCATGATTGTCGCCGTATGCTCATCAGCCCGCTCCACAAGCGCGCTTTGCAACATCTCCAGGCGATCTGACGCTTCGCCCAGCGCCCCACGCACCCAAAGCCGGAAATCGGTGACCACCTGATCATTGCGGGATCGCGCGGTATGTAACCGTCCGGCTGGCTCGCCGATCAGTTCTTTGAGTCGCGCCTCGATATTCATGTGAATATCTTCAAGAGCACGCGAGAACGGGAAGGCGTTCTCCTTGATTTCTTTCGCAATTTTGTCCAATCCGTCCTGGATCGCCAGATTGTCACTGTCCGAAATTATGCCCGTCGCCGCCAACATGGCCGCATGGGCCTTCGACCCTTCAATATCTTCCATCGCCATGCGTTGGTCCACATCGATCGACGCATTGATCGATTCCATAATGTCAGAGGGGCGTGCGGCGAACCGCCCACCCCACATTTGCTGGCTTTTTTCTTTACTGTCGGCCATATCCGTCAGCTCCTAAAGGAGAATTCCATGGCGCGTATACCGGTACGCACATTAATTATCGCGATGCTTTTGGGACTTGTTGGGGCAATTGTCTACGTCCTTGTCAGCGCGGCCTCTGGTCCAGGTGAGCGCGTCCCGTTCGAACGATTTGCAAAAGGCGAGCTTGCTGGACTGGATTTCACCTATGCCGGCATACTGCCTGGCAGGCAGACCTTCCTCGGGCCCGACGAAAACCCTGTAAACATGGAAGATTTCAAAGGGAAAGCTGTGCTCGTCAATCTCTGGGCGACCTGGTGCGCGCCCTGCGAACGGGAGATGCCAACCCTTGGAGCACTGCAATCCGCCCGCGGCGGGGACCTATTCGACGTCGTCGCCATCAGCGTTGATGACATCGAAATAAGAGACAGGGTCAAAGACCAGCTGGCGGAATGGACCGGCGGTAGCTTGTCACTATATCAGGCGAACGACTTTGATTTGGCCTCTGTGGACTTCAAGGCACGGGGGTTCCCAACCAGTATTTTGTACAATGCGGCTGGCGAAGAAGTGGCCCGCTATGCAGGCGAACTCGATTGGGCAAGCTATGAAGCGATCGCACTCATCGATGCGATCATCGAACAGTAATTTATCCCCCGATCCGACACCCAGTTTGACACCCACTTTTGGCGCGGTGGGTGTTTTGCGGGGATAGATTGGGTTTGGTCTGAATTTGGTTGACGTCAAAGTACCGAGAGGGCCGGTTTGGGGCTGCGAGTTTAAGACGCTGGCGCTTCGTCTGCTCCCGGCGACGGAGGGGACCTTAGCGTGCAACTTAAAACGCCCCATGAAAGACACTGCTTCCGTTCAGAAATAGCCCACAGCAAGTTAAGCGAGCCGATACCTCGGCCCGCTTCTTTTGCGACTATAAGTGTTTCCAGAACACGACTTTGTCAGCGCCCGCTTCGTAGAATTCTCTAATGCGGGCTTCTTCCGTGTAGCCGCTCTTACGATAAAATTCTCGGGTCTTCGCAAACTCAGGTGTCCCCATTGTTTCAACGATGAGGACCCTTTGTGATGCCTTAGAGAGTTGCCGCTCGAGGTAAGTCATCATTTCGGCCCCATGACCTTGCCCTTGAAGGGCGGGATCGACACCAATGGCTAGCAGGTTCCATGTTCCGTCAGTCATACGTTCAGGTTCACAAAACCCGAAAGTGACGACACGATCGTCAAGTTCGCCAACAAACCAAATATCTTTACCTGTATTGTTGAGGTATCCGGCGATCATTTCATCGAGCATTTCTGGCGGAAACAAGTCTGTGTCTCCTGCAATTTGGCCAATAGTTTCTATGTCCCGCTTCGCGGCAGGGCGAATTTTTAAGTTATTCAATGTTCTAGCTTTCCGCTAAGTATTGTGAGATTTTATGGCAGACAGCAGAAAGGCTACGGCGCTTCTGCGCTGTCTTGATTTTTGCATCAGCCCTGAACTCAGGACGTGCGGACGACCGCATTTGTGAACATAAAATCTCCAAGTCTCACAACATGTAAGACGCAGTCGGAAATAGAGCGATGAGGACTCAAATTCAATGAATGGTTTCGAGTTATCCTCGAAGAACTAAGTGTCCTTTCTCGCCCAGAAACGGACGCTTAATGAAACCTAGTTTTGCCATTTGCCGGGTTAAAAACACCACAATAGGATGGGCAAATGGAAACGAGCGCAGCCGATCTTATCGAGCAACTGAGAGCACAAAGCAGTAAAGACCCTTTGGACGTCGCCCAGAAACGGATGGTCCCTGTGGAGACAGTGATCGGTGTGTCCACACGTGATATTCGCGCGCTTGCGAAGAAAATTACCAAAGATCGGATGCTGGCCGAGGAACTTTGGTCCTCGCCATTTATTGAGGCTAAGGCTTTAGCGATTTTGTTGTTGCCACCCAAACTCATCGACAACGCCCTCATCGAGACTTGGGTTACGGAAGTAAATGATTGGAGCACCTGTGATCTGTTCGTCAAAGCCATTATGGCGCGTAGAGCAGATGCGCTGGCTTGGGGCGTGAAGTGGGCTTCTAGTCCCCGGCTCTACACTAAGCGAGCAGGCCTCGCTTTAGTCGCCAACTATTGTATGCGGGCGGAGACGTTCGCCGACGATGTTTCGACGTCAATTATCTCCACAATCCGGCAATCAGCACCGGACGGTAGAGATCATGTTCGACAGGCTTCTTGCTGGGCCCTCAGAGAGTACGGAAAGAGCAACACCGAAAGCCACGAACAAGCTTGTATTTTGGCTTTGGAGCTTATCGACAGCGGTCACGCAGAAATGGCCTGGGTTGGTAGGTGCGCTTACCATGAGCTCGAAGATTTAATAAAAGTGCCGGAGCGGAGACGGTTGATTTCTCGAAAATCCAAAACAGGCATAAAGTACGCAGACTAGCTTGTTTTGGGCGGCTTAAAATCGCCCCAGAACGGTCTCCGAACCTAAAGCGACAGATGATCAAAAAACCGGACATGGTCACCGGCACCTAATCGCCAGAAGCCAGCCGAGGTGCCTTAAACGGAAAAATCACCCTGGATTAGCACTGATCTGAGCGGAGCAGCCGGTATTACCGGCTACCGCCGAAACGCTGTTGGAATTTCTGGAGATTGTAAAACTCAATAAGTTCCAACTTGCCGTTGCCGTTCACATCAGCAGGCTTCAACTGACCGTTCTCGAAACTATCGCGCATGCTGCTGGGCATTTCCTCAAGCGAAAAAGCACCGTCCATATCTTTGTCGGCAAACCCATACCACTGCCGCAGCTCGAACAAGAGTTCATCATGCACGATGTTGTCGGCGGTCTCCTCGGCCCATTCGAAGAAGAAGCTGCCATAAAGCATCTCATCATAGGACTGCAGCCCCCAGGGCACGACGCGATCCGGATCCGGATTGGCAAAATTGCGCGACGAATTGTCGAAGATCGTCTCATGCACGAGCTTCGTCCCCGCCTCGACATAAATCGGTTCTTCCAGCGCGTAATTGTGCTGCCAGTTGAAATCGTATTTTGGCACGGACAGCACCACTTCCTCGCGGCCGTCCGGGTGGATCAGATAGAACTTGCTCGATTTGCCGCGATAGTGCGCGTGCGGGAAAAGCAAATGGATCTTCGCCGGCGCGTCGAATTCGAAATAGGCGCTCTCAGCATGATCCGGCGTGTTTGGCGCAATCGCAATTTGCGGATTGAGCGACACTTGCTGGCGCAAGATGTGCTCAGGCGGCTCATCATGGAAATAAAGGCCAATACGGGTCTCGTCAGTCGTGGCCTTGCCCGACGTCGTATAATGCATCTGGAAACGATACTCGCCGCCGGCCTTGACGAGCACGCCGGTATTTTCCGGATAAACATAGGATTCCGAGCCAGGGACGAAGCCAACAAGATAATTGTCGAACACGTCGCCATCATCCCCTTCACCAGGCGCGGTGATCTCCTGCGAAGAGCCCACAAGCGCGTGGTGAACCACAGTGCTGTCACCCGGCAATACGGTAATGGCTTTGACCCATTTGTCCTCATTGATCGGGTTCGGAGCCGTTGGGAATTGATAATCGATAATACCCGTCGCCGGCACCTCATAGGCAGGGGCCGTAACGATCAGATCCGGCTCGCCAAGAGGCCACTCCGGCGCGCTTGAATCAAGTTCGGCCAGCAAGTCTGGGCCTTCGCCGCGCGCCGTGCCGGCCTCAACCCAGCGCACCAAGGTTTGCCGCTGCTCCGTCGTGATTTCCCGCGCGGTGTGGAATGTTCCGATTTCAGGATCAGCAGACCAGGGGGGCATGCGCCGGGTGCGAACAACTTCGCGGATCATCGGCGCAAAGCCTTTGACAGTTTCAAAATCGGTCATCGCCCAGGGGCCAATACCACCGTCCTGGTGACAGGTTACGCAATTTTCGGCGAGGATCGGCGCGACATCCTCAACATAATTGATCTCCGTATGCGCTGCAGTGTCGTAGGCCTCCTGCATATTGACGATGCAGCCTTTGGTCGCGCGAGCAGGACGCTCAATCGCCTCACCAGCCATGACCGCCGAGATCGCATCCTTGAGATAATGCTCCTGCGCCTCATTCCTTTGGCGCTCATAACTGATACGGTCATTGATCGGGCCACGATATTTGATTTCCCAGGTCAGTGGATCGATGACCATGACCTCAGCCGTCCGTGTCACTTCGAGCGACGCCGCGATCAGCTGGGTTTCATCTTTCAAGATCGGAATATCGATATCGTATTCAGCAGCTTCTTCCGCGATTTCAGAACGGCTGTCCTGCAAGTTGGCATTGAGCATAAAGAACTCAACGCCCTGATCGGCGAACTCATCACGCACTTTCTTGTAGTCCGACACAAGATTCCGCACGATGGGACAGCCATTGCCCTGAACCATCACCACAATCGCCGGAGCGTCGTAATAATAGTACAATTCATGGGACTTCCCCTCATGATCGAGGAGCGCGAAATTTTCGGTATACGTGTCCTCGACTGAGGGTACGGATTTCACGGCGAAAGCGTGATCCCCGCCACTATGGGACTGATGGCTCACATCAGCTGTCTCTGGGAGGGCACCATCGCGATCGGTGGCCTGGTCTCCACTCCCACCACAGGCTGAAAGCGCGAGCGCCAAGCCAAAAACCGCACCGATCTGCCAAACATTATTCTTCATGCTCTTGTTCCGCACTTCTTCACTTGTAATTATGACGCGTGTGTCACCCTTTTTTCAAGGGTATGCATGGCGCGAATTGCAAAAAAGTGAACGCCGTATCAAATTCTCACGGAATAGAACGGAGTTCTTGGACGTCTTGCAGAAAGGTCTCCCAGGCCCCATCGCCACCTTTTGAGATGTCCGTTCGAAAGCCCCGCACCGTAAGATCAGGATCGATTACGAGATAGGTCGGCGTCCATTGAACCTTCAGGACCTCACGGATATCACTCGTCTCATCGAGCATAACGAGAAAAGATACCCCGCGCGCCTCGAAGTATCCTTCAACCGATCCATAGGTCCGATACATGCGATCGAGATGGTCCGCGCTTTGGGGCACATGGACGGACAGAAAATCGATACCATCGAGCTCTGAGAGATGCGTGGCCAGACGGGCAATATTGTCCATATCGTTTCGGCTGTCATGGCACCAAACACCCCAGGCAACGAGAACCGTCCAACGCCCGCGCAAGTCATCCGAACTGAAATCTGCACCATCCGCCAGTTTGGCCGAGACGTCCGGAAGACGCTGCCCAAGCAAGTCATGGCCGACCGGTCGTCCTGTTGTATCGCGCAGAACACCGTCACCGCGACGATCCACAGCATCGTCCGGCAGCACACTTTCGCTCGTCACCAAATTCGAAGAAAACGGAACTTCAGCGGCGCAGGCGGCAAACCCCAGGACCGAGACGATGATCATCATCCGAAAGAGATGGGTCATGTGTCAAACCGTTTGCCGAGAACGGTCACATCGGACACCTCATATCCGAGCGCCGAGTAGAACCCGACAGCCGTGTCATTGGATTTGCGCACCATGAGCTGAGCCTTCGGGGCTCCATTTTCACGCAGCCAGTCTTCTGCCGCACGAACAATCTTCAAACCCACGCCCGAACGACGCACGGAATCTGCGGTTGCCAGATAGTAGATCCAGCCGCGATGCCCATCATAACCGACCATCGCCGTGGCAATCAGCGTGCCGTCATCATCGAACGCGCCCAAGATGTCGGCGCTTTCAGCTGCCATCGCCCGGGCATAGTCTTCGACCGGATCATTCCAGGGAACAACCAGGTCAGCTTCGTGCCAGAGCGCAATTGCATTTGCTGAGTCAGCAACGGTCAGTGATCGGATCGCCGTCGCCATTACCGCGTTGGCACCATGACATCGTCGCGATAATCATAGAACCCGCGATCGGTCTTACGTCCAAGCCAACCGGCTTCAACATATTTCACGAGCAGCGGACACGGACGATACTTCGTATCCGCCAGCCCATCATGCAGCACTTGCATAATTGACAAACAGGTGTCGAGGCCAATGAAATCAGCAAGCTGGAGCGGCCCCATGGGGTGATTGGCCCCGAGTTTCATAGCCGCATCAATCGCCTCAACCGTGCCGACGCCTTCATAGAGCGTATACACCGCTTCATTGATCATGGGCATCAGGATGCGGTTGACGATAAAGGCTGGAAAATCCTCCGCATTGGTGACGGTTTTCCCCAGGCTGCCTGCAAACCCAAGAGCCATCTCATAGGTGTCCTGATCCGTGGCCAAACCACGAATGATCTCGATCAGCTGCATAACCGGCACGGGATTCATGAAGTGTAACCCGATGAATCTCTCTGGGCGATCGGTGATTGAAGCCAGGCGCGTGACCGAAATCGAAGACGTATTGGTCGCAAGAAAAGCGCTGTCCGGCACGATCTGACAAAGCGATCGAAAGATGGCTTCCTTCACTTCACGGTTCTCAGTGGCCGCTTCAACAGCAAGATCGACGCTGCCCAGAGGATCCATACTGCTCGTCGGTTTGATCCGACCCAACGCGATATCCATATCACCGGGCGACAGGACATCCCGGCTCACCTGGCGGGCCATATTCGTCTCAATTGTCGACATGCCACGCTCAAGCGCCTCCTCGGAGATGTCGTTCATTATGACATCATACCCGGCCACGGCGCACACATGGGCGATACCGTTGCCCATTTGCCCCGCTCCGATAACACCGATCGTCTTCAATCCAGCCATTATCTATCGCTCAGCTCTTCTCATTCTAGGTCTGCAGCGCATCCAATTGTGCGGCGCAAAAAAGATCAAGCCCCTCGAAACACGAATCCCGGTCAGCATATCGTTGAAATCCAAAATAAGATTACGGATTATCCGCGATTCTGGGAAACTGGGTCGATTTTCCGTCCATGAGCAGTCTTGAACGCGCTTCATGTGACCGCAGGTCACGGAAGCAAAAAGGGAATCATTCACCGCTGAAGGCCCTACCGGGCGTTCTTCGCCTGGCTTTGATCCACCGGATCAAAGCCTCTGCTCTGCAGACCCGCTTCGAACTCCACCGGACCTTTTTCAGGTCGGTGCTCAGCCTTGAGCCCCATCTCATGTGAGCAGCGACGCCGCGATACGGAGATGGCGGGAACTCATTTCGCGCTGGGAGCAGTCTTGAACGCGCTTCATGTGACCGCAGGTCACGGACGCAAAAAGGAAATCATTCACCGCTGAAAAAGGTCCACTGGACCTTTTTCAGGTCGGTGAATGGTGCGGACGGCCGGACTTGAACCGGCAAGGCCTTAACGGCCGGCGGATTTTAAGTCCGCTGTGTTTACCAATTTCACCACGCCCGCGAACGCTACGCCGTTTATCCGGTTTCGACGCATCTGGCTATCTCATGTTTTCAACAGGTCGTTAGAGCGCCGCCAGCCGTGAAACGAGCAGCAATTCTGTAACTCGCCAGCCTCCTCGCTCGCCTTTGGCGTGGTGCCGCAATCCTCGAAGATCCCGTACTGGGTCGACCAATCACCAAAGAACTCGAAGACAGCGAGAAGGGCCTTTAAGATTCCTGCTGATCTCTGCCGCGGGCCGTCACCTGTTTCCGCGCAGCTTCGACACTGTCGGCCGTTACGGTTTTCGCATGTTCCGCGGAGCGGCGAATCTCAAGCTCAAGACCGTCGCCGAACGTCGTCGCAAGACCATCGTCGATAACCGCCTTATAGTTTCTCAGGAGATCCGCATCGCACGAGGTCATATCCTCGGCGAGCTTCATAGCGGCCGGGACCAGCTCGTCCGCAGAGTAAACGCGATTGACGAGCCCCCACCGCTCGGCAGTCTCAGCGTCGAGGAAATTTCCGGTGAAGGACAATTCTTTGGCGCGGCTTGTGCCGATCAGCCGGGATAGCTTCTGAGACAAGCCCCAGCCCGGCATGATGCCAACCCGTGCATGGGTGTCCGCAAATTTCGCATCCGTCGAGGCCAGCAAGACATCGCACATCAGAGCAAGCTCAAACCCGCCGGTTATCGCAAAGCCATTAATGGCACCAATAACCGGCCAGGGATACGCACCGATAGCTTTGGCGAGATCGATATTTCCGCCGTCCGCACCGAGCGCAAAGCCAGTCTCGCCGGCTTCTTTCAAATCAACGCCAGCCGTGAACGCCCGACCCGCTCCGGTCAACACCACAGCGCGGATCTCACCATCTCCCGCCAATTCTTCAAAGACGCGGCAGATCTCCCCGCGCAAAGCTCGGCTTAATGCGTTGAGGGCATCAGGGCGGTTCAATGTGACAAGGGCAACCGCTCCCCGCTTTTCCACCACTACAATATCATCAGCCATTTCGAAATCTCCGATTATCCGTCATCAGTCACAGCGTCTTTCGAAGCGCCTTGCCCCCAACGACCAACCAGCAAACAATGACTAGAATGGCAGAGGCAACCAGCAGAAGAAATTTTGTCGGTGTGAGAAAGGCCTTCAGCCCAACCAAACCGACCGACCCCTGCAACGCCATCAGCTGGACAATGTTCTCGGCGATATCGGCCCCGCCGGCAGCAAAGGCGGGCACAGCGAGCCACCATCCGGCTTTGGGAAACGCCCTCATCGCCAAACCGCCCAGCATAAGGGCATAGGCAACAGGATAGAGCATATCGGCGAAGAGCGTCATCTCGAAATGGGCAGACATCTGTGCAGCGTCCATCGCTTCCAGTCGTGCCAAAACATCTGAACGGCTCGCAAGAACATCGAGGATCGGCCCGCCTATTCGAGGCGCGTAAACCGAAAAACTGTAGCCGATCACAAAGAATGCGATCGTAGACACAATAATCAAAGGCCAGCTTGTCAACACACGACGCATCTAGCCATTTCCCGGCAAACGTTCGGCATCAATGCCAGCTCGCGCAAAAAGCGCCATCATCCGTTCAGAAACGGTTTGAAGGAGTGCCTCATCCGTACTCCGCGCAACTAGATTCACGCCACGATCCTCCATTGTCTTGAACCAGGGATATGATCCGAGCGAAACGTCTTTGACCTCATCGGCCAGCGCGCTGAGGCCTTCCGCAATATCGCTTTCAACCGCGCCTCGACCTCGAACAGTCACGGAATGCACGACCGCGCCAGTCTCCAGTTCTGGGCCAACAGCCTGAAGCATGGCCTGGGCGATCGAAGGTACGCCCGCCAGGATAAACACATTGTCCATACGAAAACCGGGCGCACCCGTGGCCGTGTTTTTGACGAGCTTTGCCCCCTTGGGCACACGGGCCATACGTCGGCTCGCCGTTGTAAACTCTCTGCCGACACTTTTGTAGCGTTCAGCCAACAGAGCAATGATCTCCGGATGCTCTTCAACCTCGACACCGAACGCAGCCCCTATGGAGTCGGCCGTGATATCATCATGTGTGGGGCCAATGCCGCCTGTCGTGAAGACATAGGTATAACGAGCGCGAAGCGCGTTGACAGCTGCAACAATCTCCTCCTCCACATCGGGTACCGTTCGGCACTCTTTCACCGGAATACCCAGCGGCGTCAGGAAATCGGCGATCTGCTTCAGATTCACATCCTGTGTTCGACCCGAAAGGATCTCATCACCGATAAGCACCACCGCCGCCGTAAGAGAAGTATCTGTCATGTCACGGCTTTACACGCCTTTCGGCAAGTCCGGCAAATCGACATTCGGACTATACCATCAAGACGCGACCCCATAATCATGAGTCTTCATCTGCCATTGCAGCGTAGACATGATCAGCAGACACTTCACGGATCTTTCCGATCGGCCCTTCGCGATCAAATGTCTGGATCATTCCAATGAAAAACAAGTCGTTTTCTGGATCGATCCAGAACCACGTACCCGCAGCGCCGCCCCAGAAATAGGTCCCCTCACCATATGGCGATCCGACGGCTTCGGCGTCTGTCACAAGCCCGAGATCCAAACCGAACCCGATGCCAGGACGCGTCTCCCCCTGATTAGATCCATCGGACGACAGCATAATGCCTTCGGTCAGAACATTGGTACGCATGAGCTTGACCGTTTCGGGTTTCAGAATCTGCGCACCATCCAGCGTCCCACCGTTTAGCAACATCTGACAGAAGCGAGCATAATCATCCATCGTTGAGGTAAGCCCACCACCGCCGGATTCAAACGGTATTGTCTCCGGTGTGAATTGTACGGTGGGATAGGGAATCGGCACCAAAGCCCCGGAGTCCGGATCGCGGCCATAGACTTCGCTGAACCGAACATACTTATCGGGACCTACGGCAAATGCCGTATCCGTCATGCCAAGGGGGCTAAACATGCGGGTCTCAAGAAACTCACCAAAGCTCTGACCGGACAATTTCTGAACGATATGTCCCTGAATATCGACAGCCGCGCTATAGGCCCACGCATCGCCCGGTTGGAAGAGCAGCGGCACATCGGCAACGAGATCTATAAAAGTCTCAAGATCCGGAGCTTCCAAAATCTTCTGCTCACGGAAGGCGGTATTGGCAGGGTCGGTCCCACTTAGTCCATAGGCAAAACCAGCCGTGTGGCTCATCAGTTCGCGCATGGTCGGCGGACGTTCTAGATCAACGAGGATCGGCGTCCCGTCTTCATTGACACCATCCATCACGCGAAGCTCGTCAAACTCGGGAACGTATTTCGTGACTGGATCGTCGAGCGAGAACGCGCCCTCCTCCCAAAGCATCATCATGGCGACACCGGTAATCGGCTTGGTCATGGAGTAGATGCGATAGATCGTGTCATCAGCGATCGGCGTTTGCGCCTCAAGCCGCATAAGGCCAGTGTGATAATCGCTGACGATTTCCCCGCCCTGCACGAGCCGTGTTGCGACCCCATAAACATGCCCATCGGCAACATACTGCCCCATCCGCGCTTCCAGCGCTGCGATGCCTTCTTCTGAAAAGACCGGAACTGACGCATCGAGGCTGGAAGCCTCAGACGTAACCGCGGCCACATCCGCATCGTCTGGCAGCAAAGCCGCCGTCTCCGGTGCCGTAGCCAACTGGCACGCCGCGAGGACCATGGCGCTGACACCGCCGATCACCAGTGTTCGAAATTTCAGATTGCCCATTATCGTCTCCAGTTCCCGACTCATTTTTGCAGTTTTCGATGCGTGCACGCCTGATTATGCAGGAGCAAGCCCTGTATGAATTTTCTTCGTTGAATTTATCGTCACGCCGCAGCGTCAAAATATGGCCGGTCGCCCTTGATCGTCACGCGTTCCATGATCCTGATCGACGGATAATAATCACTCGCCGCATAATGCTGGCAGGCCCGATTGTCCCAAAAGGCAATCGATCCCGGCTCCCATCGGAACCGACACTGATACTCCGGCCGAGACGCGGTTCTGTAGAGCTTCGCAAGAAGATCGTCGCTTTCGGCAGGGTCCATATCCTTGATGTGGCTCGTAAAAGCGATGTTGACGTATAGAATACGCTCCCCGGTTTCCGGATGTGTCCTAATCACAGGATGCTCTTGCGGCGGGAACTTGTCATGCAACGCGCTTGCGTCTTTGTTCAGACGCTTGGCAAAAACGCGGGCAATGTCATGGACCGCAATCAATCCGCAGAGACGCTCCTTCAGCTCATCCTCCAAATCCTCGTATGCAAGGTTCATATTGGAAAATAGCGTATCGCCGCCGACCTCGGGCAATTCGATGGCTCTCAGGATCGATCCCAGCGACGGCTCAGCGCGCCAGGTGACATCGGAGTGCCAGTTATTCTCCTGCCCGCGGCTGTTCGGACCATGAGCGATGCGCAGAACTTCTGGGTCCGGCTGGTCTTTAGGTGTCGCTGGATGAATCTCAAGATCACCAAACGATCTCGCGAAGGCGATATGCTGTTCACGGTCAAGCGTCTGATTTCGGAAAAAGATGACCTTGTGGGCCAAGAGGGCTGCGCGAATGTCATCCGCGAGATCGTCATCGACATTTTGTAGATCCACGCCGTGAAGCTCTGCGCCAATTGCCGGTGACAATCGCTTTACCTCAAACCGGCTAAAAACACGTGCTGAACCGTCCATCCTTCTCCTCCTATTGCTAGCGGCCATCTTCTTGTGGCACGTCCCGCGCCATCACTTTGCCCGCTTTGATCGAGTTTGCCCAGCCCATGGATCTGCCACACCTGACCGAAGGCCGTCTGATCAAACGCTACAAGCGCTTTCTCGCCGATGTGGAATTGAGTTCTGGTGACATCACGACCGTACATTGCCCCAATCCAGGCTCCATGATGGGGCTGAAAGACCCTGGCATGCGGGTCTGGATGTCGACGTCCGACAATCCGAAGCGCAAGCTACCGATGACGCTCGAACTCATGGAGGCAGACGACACCCTCGTATCGATCAACACCAACAATCCGAACAAGCTGGCCGAAGAAGCGATTCGCGACGGGACAATCACCGAACTTGCCGGATTCGACACGCTCAAACGTGAAGTGCGCTACAGCACAAATTCGCGCATCGACATCCTCCTCGAGTCTGGCGACCGCACGACCTATGTCGAAGTGAAAAACTGCCATCTTATGCGCACGCCCACACTCACAGAGTTTCCCGATAGCGTGACAAGCCGGGGAACCAAGCACCTTAACGATTTGCGCGCCGAGCGCGCCGCGGGCAACCGAGCCGTGATGTTGTTCATCGTTCAACGTATGGACTGCACGGCGTTCGCCACGGCTGCGGACATAGACCCAAACTATCATGCGGCTTTTTACAATGCCGCTGAAGCCGGGGTAGAAATTCTATGTTATGATTGTCACATAAGCCTGCAAGACATTCGTGTCCGCCGCCGCATTCCCTGGCGGCGGTAATAGTTTGGAGCCGACGATGAACGATATGGATCTGATCCTCGCGCGAAAACCGGGAGATATCCGCATCCATGATGAGGACGGGTTTGAGGGCATGCGCAAGGCAGGCCGGCTCGTGGCCGAGTGCCTCGATATGCTGGTCGGCGAGGTGAAAACAGGTGTCACAACAGCTCGGCTCGACAATCTCATCCTACAATTCATCACAGATCATGGCGCATTGCCCGCAACGCTCGGCTATCGAGGGTATCGCTTTGCATCCTGTATTTCGCTCAACCACGTGATTTGCCACGGCATGCCGAGTGAAAAGGTGCTCAAGGATGGTGATATTCTCAATATTGATGTCACGCTGATCCTGGATGGTTGGCATGGCGATCATTCGCGCATGTACACCGCGGGCACGCCGCGCCGTAAGGCCGAGCGGCTTATGGATGTCACTTATGATGCCATGATGGCCGGGATCGATGCGGTCAAGCCGGGCGCAAAACTTGGCGACATTGGCGGCGCGATCAGCGCTATCGCTCGCAAGAACCGTTTGTCTGTGGTCGAGGATTTTTGCGGTCACGGGCTTGGTCAGCTGTTTCATGATGAGCCGAATGTCGTGCATTCCTCTGCGGCCGGAACCGGTCCTGAGCTGAAACCGGGTATGTTTTTCACCATCGAACCGATGCTGAATATCGGCCGAAAAGACGCCGCGATCCTGTCCGATGGTTGGACCGCCGTGACGCGCGACCGCCAGCTTTCTGCGCAGTTTGAACACTCCATCGGTGTCACCGAAAACGGCGCAGAAATCTTCACGAAGTCGCCGGCCGGCTATGACGTTCCCTACAAGGTC
Source organism: Pseudomonadota bacterium (assembly GCA_039817885.1). GTDB lineage: Bacteria > Pseudomonadota > Alphaproteobacteria > Caulobacterales > Hyphomonadaceae > CALLCD01. The sequence goes on from JBCBUY010000012.1 coordinate 47,318, forward strand.
GACCGGGACTGATTGCCTCCACGCGAAACGCTCTCTATCTCTGTCAGAAATAGAGAGTGCCGATGGCAGATACCGCACCTCCTTCGAAGGACGACCCGCCCAAGCCCCACTGGCTGGGCCACAGGGACAGGCTGCGCCAAAAGCTCTTGAGCCGCGGTCCGAGCGCATTGGACGATTACGAACTGCTGGAGATATTGCTCTTCGCATTCCTGCCGCGGCGGGATGTCAAACCTATCGCCAAACAGCTCCTTGCTCGCTTTGGATCTCTGTCCGCCATACTCGCTGCCAACCCTGAAGGCATCAAACAGATTGAAGGCATGGGTGAAACCGCAGCGTCCTATGTGAAGGCCACGGCCGAACTTCATCTGCGCGCAGCCAAGGAAGAAATTGCTAGCCGTCCGATTATTTCATCCTGGACGGCTTTGCTGGCCTATGTGCGCAGCGCTTTGCAACATGAAAGCAGAGAACAGTTCAGAGTGCTCTTTCTCGACCGGAAAAATCAGTTGATCGGCGATGAGGTTATGTCCCACGGCACCGTCGACCATGCGCCGGTCTATCCAAGAGAGATTGCGCGGCGGGCCCTGGAACTTGCTGCATCGTCACTTATCCTGGTCCACAATCACCCCTCAGGCGACACAACACCGTCTCGCGCCGACATTTCGATCACCAGGGAAATCATAGATGCCCTCACGCCGTTTGAGATCACGGTGCACGACCATCTTATCGTTGGCACAAGCGGCGTGACGAGCTTCAAGTCTTCAGGGTTGATCTAAGACGATCCAGTCGCACGATTGCAGATACCGCTTGCGCTCTTGGCGTTCCACCTTACCGTGTTGGCGAAACAAGGGGTGCCGGCAGATGTACCTCAGCGCGAGGGAGTAGAGGCTTATGGCGGACGTGATGGCCAGAGACACCGCGAAGGTGGCTGGCGGGCATATGACCGGCTTCGGCAGCAAGAATTACCGCACATATGTCTTGCTGCTGCTTATGGTGGTCTACACGCTGAACTTCATCGACCGAACACTGATAGCAGTTGTCGCGCAGCCAATCATTGAGAGCTTCAAGCTCACAGACTTCCAGTGGGGGCTGCTGTATGGCCCACCGTTCGCACTGTTTTATGCGGCGATGGGGTTGCCAATAGCAATGTGGGCAGACCGCTCCAACCGAGTGAAAATCATAACAGCGTGCATCATCCTTTGGTCGGTTATGACGGCACTCTGCGGCTTTGCGGCAGGTTTTGCCACACTGCTCCTTTTCAGGATTGGCGTTGCCGTTGGCGAAGCGGGCTGCACCCCGCCCGCAAACTCGCTCATCGGAGACTATTATAAGCCCGTAAGCCGCTCAGTGGCGCTCGGTATCTACTCGATGGGTGTCACTGTTGGCAGCGTCCTCGCCAACCTGTTCGGCGGACCGATAGCGCAGATGAAGGGTGAGACGTTCGGCAACTGGGTCAACTCAATCGGCTTCGGCTGGATGTTTTCGGGCCTTGATTGGTCGACAGTTGAAGGATGGCGCATCGCGTTCGTGGTGGTTGGTGTACCTGGCGTGCTCATCGCTTTATTGGTCCTTCAGACAATTAAAGAACCCCCACGCGGTTATTCCGATCCGCCGGGAACAACCAAGAACCAGGCGACTTTCATGGAGGGCTTTGCCGAAGTCGCCGGTAAGCCAAGCTTCTGGTGGATGGCTGGGGCTGCATCACTTGTCGCCTTTGTCGGCTATGGCTTGGTCAGTCTGCAAGCGCCATTTCTACAACGGGTACACGGTATCGGTGTGCGTGACGCCGCCGTCAATTATGGCGCGCCTCTCTCTGCCCTTGCGGCTGCAGGCACATTTCTAGGCGGTTGGTTGACTGAACGTTTTTCGAAACACTCCATACGAGCCATCGCACTTGTCCCTGCTGTTGGATTGCTCATTGCGGTCCCCGCTTATGTGGGCGCATTCTTCTCAGCAAGTCTCGTGACCGTCTTCATCCTGTGGTCAATCGCGGCGATGGGGCATTACGCTTATCTCGGTGCGCAGTACAATATCGCATCAGGAGTGGTAACAAGTCGTTCCCGCGCAACGGCGGTGGCGATATTGCTGATCCTAGTTTCCATCATTGGCAATGGCATAGGCCCGATTTTTGTTGGCTTCTTTTCCGACTTATTCGCAAATGGTGCCCTCGCCACACTCGATCCATCAGGGGCGCTTGACGTGGTAACGTGCAAGACAGCCACGGACTTGAGCCCTGAACAATTGTCGCTTTGCGCGGAAGGTCAGAACATTGGACTGCCGAAAGCGATGGCGCTAACGGCATGCTGGTTCCTTGTCGCCGCCTTCTGTTTCTACATGTCCTCTCGCACACTGAAGCGCGACTTCATCACAGAGGCTGTTTGACATGAGTGAAGCGACCACATCCGAAACTATATCGGCCAGTGAAGGTTATGGATCTCGCGGATACAGATCTTATGTCCTCTTTGCGCTGATCGTCGTTTACACATTCAACTTTATCGACCGCACACTGATCGGCGTCCTCGGCGAACCCATTCGGGAGACCTTTGGCCTGTCAGATACCGCGATCGGTCTTCTGTCAGGACTGGCCTTCGCAGTGCTCTACACTCTGCTGGGAATACCGTTCGCGATGCTGGCAGAGCGTCGAAGTAGAACCTGGATCATCTCTTTGGCGATGGCTGCATGGTCGGCAATGACTGCATTCTGCGGCCTGGCACAAAACACCACACAGTTCGCGCTCGCCCGGATTGGTGTCGGCATTGGAGAAGCGGGATGCTCCCCGCCAAGTCACTCGCTCATCTCAGATTATTTTCCACCAGAAAAACGAACGGGGGCGCTCGCTATATTTGCGCTGGGCATCCCTCTCGGCTCCATGCTGGCGGCTCTGGGCGGCGCATGGATCGCAAGTCAGGACGGGCTCAACTGGCGGGATGCATTCATCTGGATGGGACTGCCCGGAATCCTCGGAGCCATTCTGTTCAAATTGACCGTAAAGGAACCTCCGCGAGGATATTCCGATCCTGGAGGCGCAGAAGCGGCAGCAAAGCGGCGGATGCCAAATCCGTTCGACGTTTTCGGCGTACTCGGCAAAAATGCAACCTTCTGGCATGTCTCCCTTGGCGGCGCACTTGCCTCATTCGCGGGCTACGGCATTGGCCAATTTATTGCCCCCTTCTGGATTCGCGCCCACGACATGACGCTTATGCAGGCAGCGCTGATTTATGGCGGTGTATTGGGCCTCGCCGCAGGCATTGGCACATTCGGATCAGGCCTCCTCGCAGATCGTCTACGCGCCCGGCACCCGAATGCAGATAGCTGGGTCCCAGCCCTAGGGCTTTCTCTGTGCGTCCCCCTTTACGTTTTTGGCTACAACACTCTGAGTTTATTCGGAGCAGGTACGGCGGCCGTGGTCACCGGTATCATCGCGCTCGCGATCGCTGCGGTGCTGCGATACGCCTATCTCGGCCCGATGTTCGCCGTAACGCAAAAACTGGTCGAACCGCGTATGCGGGCGACAGCAGCTGCCCTCCTATTATTTGTTGTGAATCTTATCGGCTATGGCGGCGGCCCGCCTGTGGTCGGCTGGATGTCGGATCAGGGCACCAAATGGCAGCTGGAGCGGCTCGACAGTACGGTAACCCTTAGCAATTGCGGCGCATTGGAAGCTCAGTTGAAGGCGGCACGAGACGGCGCACCCGGTGCAATCAGTGGCGAGGAGCTTCGCGCCGCGACCGAGAGTGTCGTGACCTATTGCGCTCCGGCTCGAAAGATCGGTGTGCGCTGGGGCGTGACACTTGGGGCTCTGTTCTATCTCTGGGCCGCTCTCCACTTCGTTCTGATGGGCAGAACCATGCGGCGAGACCTGTGGGTTCCCGAGGACGGTGCGCCCGCCTAGGTCGCCGAATCAAACTAGCCTGCTACCGAAATTCAGATGGAGGCCCAAATGGACACGCTCGCCCTTGTGCGCGACTGGCATGAACACTTTGACGTTCTTGTGGAAACGAAACCGACATTGCCGAGCTCCCGCGTCGCCATGCGGCTCGCCATTCTCGAAGAAGAGGTAAAAGAGCTGCGCGAAGCAGTCGAAGCAAATGACATGACCGAAGTGCTGGATGCTCTGTGCGATATCCAATTCGTGCTGGATGGAACCTTTCTTGAGTTCGGATTACACGGCGTCAAGAAGGATGCGTTCCAGGAAGTCTATCAGTCCAATATGTCAAAGCTCGGCGACGATGGCCGCCCTCTGTACAGGGATGATGGAAAAGTCGTGAAAGGCCCAAACTTCATCCCGCCAGACCTTGCACGTTTTGTTGGTGACTGATGTCTAATCCTCTACAGCTCATCAATCGCCACACAGCAGGCTAAGGATATCTATGGCCGTCTATACCCAAGTCTCGGATGAGGCGCTTGCCGCCTTCCTGGCCGAATATGAGATCGGTGAACCGCGCGCCTTTAAGGGCATTGCGGAAGGCGTCGAGAACTCAAACTACTATCTTGAAACAACGGAGGGGCGGTACATTCTGACCCTCTTCGAGAAACGGGTAAACCCGGACGACCTTCCATGGTTTGTGGCGCTTACCGAACACCTCTCGGCAAAGGATTTTCCCTGCGCGGCACCCGTCAATGGAAGCGACGGTCTGGCTTTAAGGCAGCTGGAAGGCCGGCCCGCACTCATCGTTGAGTTTCTAACGGGAATTAGCCCACGGCGACCGAATGTGCGCCAATGCCGTGCTTTTGGTGCAGCGCTCGGACGAATGCATGTCGCGCTTTCCGATTTTACCCCCATTCGCAAAAATGATCTTGGTCCGGCAGGCTGGGAGAGGATGTGGGCGGGGCGCGGTGCCGACGCTGATCGGTTGGACGCCGGGCTCTCATCCCTGATCGACGGCGACATGGACCTGATCCGTGCCCTTTGGCCCCAAGACGGCTCATTGCCAACGGGGGCTATTCATGCCGATCTGTTCCCGGACAATACATTCTTTATCGGCGACGCATTTACCGGCGCGTTCGACTTCTATTTTGCGTGTACGGACTTTCTTGCCTACGATCTCGCCGTCTGTCTGAACGCATGGGCCTTCGAAGATGGTGCTGAGTACAACTTCTCCAAAGGCGCGGCGCTGATGTCTGGATATCAGTCCGTCCGACCACTGACAGAGGCAGAACGCGCCGCCCTCCCCTTATTGGCCCGAGGTGCCGCCATCCGGTTTTTCTTGACCCGGTTGGTTGACTGGTACGGGACCCCCGCAGAGGCCCTTGTAAAACCACACAACCCTCTCGATTATGCCGCACGGCTACGCTTTCACAGGACGGCCAAATCGGCTGGCGACTATGGGGCTTGACCGCACCGAAAAACCCCGCCACGGCTGACCTATGACCGATACAATCGAAATCTGGACTGATGGCGCATGCTCGGGCAATCCGGGCCCCGGTGGCTGGGGTGCCTTGCTAAAATTCGGCGACCGCGAGAAAGAACTGTTTGGCGGCGAGGCATCAACAACCAATAATCGGATGGAACTGACCGCCGCGATCGAGGCTCTGAATGCCTTGAAAGGCCCGTCAAAGGTCACACTACATACCGACTCTACCTATGTGAAAGACGGGC
>JBCBUY010000013.1:0-51580 GCA_039817885.1 Pseudomonadota bacterium
AAGAGGCGATCCAGGACATCGTCGACGGCTACACAATTGTGGTTGGGGGCGGGGAGTAGTGCGCAGATTTGCCTGGGCCATAGCCTGCATGACAATCCTGCTCGCTTTGGTCTTACCCGCCAACGCCCATGAGATCCGCCCCGCCTACCTCCAAATCACGGAGATCATGCCCAGTCAGCATGAGGTCGTTTGGAAAAGACCCGTTGCTGATGATCAGCGATCAGGTATCGAACCCGTCTTTCCTGCAGCGTGCGATCGCGGCGATCAACGCGTCTCCACCGCAGACGGCACCCTTATCCATCGCTGGCGTCTAACCTGCGATCTGGCTACGGGAACCCTCGGCATAAAGGGGGGCGATGATACGCTAACAGACGTCTTTGTACGGATCACCAATCTCGCCGGCGAAACACGTATTGCGGTTCTCCGTCCCGCTTCGCCGACATTCGATCTGTCTGGCCCGGCGGCCGCTGCAACGACCGCTTACTTTCGCATTGGCGTTGAGCATATCTGGTTTGGCTGGGATCATCTTCTGTTCGTTCTCGGCATCCTTTTGCTCGTCGAACGTCGACAGCTTCTGGTCACCATAACGGCCTTCACCATCGCACACTCAATCACGCTCGGCCTGTCGGCGCTTGGAGGCATCAGCTTGCCGGGCCCGCCAGTGGAAATCGTCATTGCCCTCAGCATCGCCTTGTTGGGGCTTGAAGCGCTGCACAAACAGCGTGGCAGGTCCACCCTTGCGGCACGCTGGCCCTGGCTTGTGGCCGGTCTGTTTGGTCTGATCCACGGGTTCGGATTTGCCGGGGCGCTCGCCGATATTGGCCTGCCCAAACAATCCGAAGTTCTGGCGCTTTTCCTCTTCAATGTCGGCGTCGAAGCCGGACAGCTCGCCATTATCGCTATTGTCCTGGGGGGCGTCTGGACGCTTGGCAAACTAAAATTGACCGAGGACCGCACAGCCTTCGCCACGCGATTTGCCGGAGCCTACCTGCTCGGCATTATCGGCATGTATTGGGCGATCGAAAGAAGCTATGAAACATTTCTTGTCGGCTGAGACATAGCTCTGTCCGACATGCCGTCCTGATCTCCATCAACCTCGCGCGACGTAACGAACTTCAGCGCGGTGATGTCCGCTGAAAACAGCATGCTCCACGTCCATTCGAAGAAGATCTGTGTGCGACGCAGAACCGTTGGCATGAGCGAGAGATAATAGGCGCGCCACAAGAGCCATGCCGGCAGGCCGCGTAAGGTGATGATCCCGAACAGGCTGGCCACACCGTCAAGGTGCCCAATCCCGGCCATCGATCCCCGCGATCTGTATGAGAAGGGCCGGCTCGATTTCCCGCGCACGACCCGCGCAATGTTTCCAGCAAGATGCGCACCTTGCTTAACGGCGAACTGCGCGGTCGGCACACTCATCTGCCCGCGACCATCGGGAACAAGCGCGCAATCTCCAAGCGCCCAGGCTCCCGCCACATCCGCGATGCTCATATCGTCAGATGCAACAATGCGGCCGCGGTCGGTGGGCAGGCCTGTACGTTGTACAAGCGGGTTCGGCACTGTCCCAATCGTGTTGACGATCGTGGCTCCATCAATACGTTCCCCGGTTTTCAGCGTCACGCCATCTGCGTGCACGTCGGAGACCCGCGCCGACAGATGAATGTCTAGCCCCCGCGCACCAAGGCTTTTCGTGGCATACTTGCCCAATGTCTCCGGCAATTCAGGCAGCAGGCAGTCTGTCCCGTGGATCAGCGTTACGCCGAGATCAGCATCCTGCAGACGCGGATAATGCCGCCGCGCGCCATGAATATAGTCATGCACCGCGCCAGCCACTTCCGCCCCGCTGAAGCCGCCGCCAATCACGATGAAGCGGCCAAGTCGTTTGCGCTCCTCCGGATCATCACTCTGATCGGCGAGTTCCATCTGATGAATCACGCGATTGCGCAGATCGAGGGCATCCCCAATCAACTTGAAGGGCAAAGCGTGTGCTTCCATGCCCGGCATGAGAGACCGATTGGCGCGCGAGCCGAGCGCGAAGACGACATGCTCGAAATCGATGAAACACGGCTCCCCATCAACTTCGTAATTGACCCTCCGTCCGTCCATATCAACTGCGGTGACATGGCCAAGAACAAACCGGCTGCGCCGCAGCATACGGCGGATCGGCGCGATCGTATGCGATGGCAGGACCGAGGCACCGACGATCTCCGCCAGCAGTGGATTGAACGTTGTATACGTCGCCTCGCTGATCAGCACCACGCGGTGGGTCCGCGGCAGTTTCCGCTCCAGTCGTTTGGCGAGGCTCGTGCCGGCAAACCCGCCACCAATAATGACGACATTCTTCACCTCGGAATTCAGGATGTGGGAGACTTCTAGATCACTGCCAACCTGGATCAACCGCAGAGAATAGAGCGCTGTCAGCATCAATCCGTGCAGTAACAGATTAATCAGACCGATCCGGGATATGGCGGCGTCGGGAATGGCAACGAAGTAGAGGTGAGCGATGGTCAACCCGGCGAGAACCCAGCTCATCTGGCGGATCTTCAGCCCCGTCAGCGCCGAGAGGCCCCCAAGCAGGCTTAGAACAAAGACGAGCGTTCGCGACCATCCCTCTTCCGGCACCGATGAATGGTCTGCGCCCGTAAAACAAAAGGCGGCCAGGGCCAGAAAAGGAGCGGCGATCGAGGCGCGCAGCAAGAACACGCCCGTATTTTTCCCCGCGCCTGAGACGAGATCGCGCATCAGCCGAGAGACGGGCCCGAGCCTCAGCTGCGATATCCCCGCAAACAGATCGCGGTCACTGTCGAGCGCCCATCGCCCGCTCCCTAAAAAGAACAGCGACACATAAATGCCCGCCGCCATAGTATGGGCGAGCAGGCTGAACACGCGGATCGATGAGGACATATCGAACCGCACGACATAAAGGCTCGCGACCAGAATGATCACGACAAGCGGTGGGATCAAGAGCCGTTGATTGAACCCGAATATCAGGACGATGCCACCCAAAATCTCTGCGATAGCTACCAGCAGGAATAGCGTATCCTGATAGGGCACCATCATCGCAGGCAATTCACTCAACATCGACTGAAAGTCAGCCGGAGAGATGAATTTCCATATGCCCGGCAACAGAAAGAAGAGCCCGGCCGCGACCCGCAACAGGAATATGCCCGTATTGGTCACCTGGTCGGCTTTGTTTAGGGCTGGATCATTCGCGTCCATATGGTCGAGCCTCTCGCTTCTGGATCGACCACCGCCCCATTAAGTCGATCTGGCCATCGGCGGATTTGAAACACACCGTGGACCAACTGCGATTAGCGCAATCACACACCGAGACAAAGAGAAACTTGGCCGAATGCCCGGAATGTCAAAAGGTGTGATGATCAGTAAACGAGATGTCGGAGCGCGGGGGTGCCGCAAGGGCTGGGGCAGGATCTCAAGATCAGAGTCTGGCGATTTTTCGGGGAGGCGCGGACCTTTCCCAAACAATACTGCGGAGCACTTTCTTGTTGTGGATAGTGCGCCCGAGAAGAGAGATGGACGGCCTGGAAGCCAGCTGTTCTCAACGGCTTGAAAATTCCTCCGCTCCGCGGCCGAAGGCAGACTTAAACCAGATCATATGTCGCACTGGTATCGGTCCGACATATGACAAAGGGTAAACCGGTGCTCGTCCCCTGCTAAACACCCACCGCGCCAAAAGTGGGTGTCAAACTGGGTGTCGTTAGAGGCCTAAAACCATCTTCGCCATAATGTTCCGCTGGATCTCATTCGACCCGGCATAGATCGACGTTTTGCGGTAGTTGAAATAGCTCGGCGCGACAGGTGCGGCATAGTCCGGCGTCGGCAAATCGTAATTTGTGCCAGCGCGCAGATGAGCCCAAGTATCCTCGACAAAGGGCGCACTATAGGCCCCAACGGTTTCCAGCATTAACTCTGTAATCGCTTGTTGCGCTTCAGAACCTGCGCACTTCAACATCGAGCTTTCCGGGCCGACGGCTTCACCGGCAGCGAGGGCTGAGAAGATCCGCAGTTCCGTCGCATTGAGGGCTTCGATCCGCATTTCGAGCTCTGCGAATTTGCGCGCCACATCCGGATCCTCCAGCACGGGGTGACCGTTTGATTGTTCGACCGTGGCAAGTTTGCGCGCCTTTGCGAGGGCATTTTTTAACCCCGGTGCATAGGCGTTACCTCGTTCAAATTGCAGGAGATATTTCGCGTAGGTCCAGCCTTTGTTTTCCTCACCGATCAGGGCGTCATCGATTTTGACCCGCACATCCTCGAAGAAAACCTGGTTGATTTCTTGCTGCCCGTCGACCGGACCATCAAGCGTTGGCAGAGCAGATACCGTGATACCGGGCAGGTCCATCGGGAAGATGATGAAGCTGATCCCTTCTTGCGGTTTGCCCTCTTTTGACGTGCGCACGAGGCAGAAAATCCAGTCCGCCCACTGGGCATGCGTCGTCCAGATTTTGGAACCGTTGAGCACATATTCGTCGCCGTCGCGCACAGCGCTCATCTGCAAGGAGGCAAGATCCGACCCGGACCCTGGCTCGGAATAGCCCTGGCACCACCAAACATCGCTAGAGAGGATCGAGGGCAGATGCCGGGCCTTCTGCTCATCATTGCCGAACGCCATGATGACCGGCGCGACCATGGACAGCCCCATGGGCGATACCTGCGGCGTGCCAGAAGCTGCTAACTCCATGTTAAATATGTATTTTTGGCTCGCCGTGAAGCCTGGGCCGCCATATTGTTCCGGCCAGTTCGGCGCGATCCAGCCACGCTCATGCAAGCGCTTCTGCCATGTGACCATGCCGTCCTTGTCGAGGTATCCATTCTTTGACAGCGCTTGCTTGGCGCGAAGGTCCGGCGTGTAACTGTCCTTGATCCAGTCGCGAACTTCGGTCTGAAACGCGCGATCCTCATCGGTGAAGGCGAGATCCATAGCAGGGGCTCCTATTCGACGATGTCGTAATACTGGATATCGGGCGCGCCGGCGAGACAGGCCCCAATGCTTGGCATGGCAGCCTGGAAGTATTCGGTCTTTCCATGCGTATCGAGCGCCTCTTGGGAGGCGTATTGTTCCATCACAATATATGTGTTCGCGGCCTTCTTGGACTTGTAGAGCTGATAGGTCAGACATCCCGGCTCATTCGCCTTCACCTTCGCCATCAAGTCTTTGAATGTGCTTTCAAAATCACCTTCTTTGCCGTCTTGAACCTTTAGAGTCGCTACAACGCCGATCATGGCCAATCTCCCTTTTTCTGGCCGCACTTTATGAAACCCAGGGATTTCGGCAAGCCGTAACGTAGGGTGATACAAAAGCTCCAGCGCAAACTGGATTTTTGTGGAGTTGGCTGCCGGCTTCGATTACTCTGCTGCTGATTGAAATCGGGAGACCATGATGGACGGGCAGGCCAGCGGAAACAGCCCACAACTGGTTGAGCGACTGCCAACATTAAGAGCGGCCTATTCCGATCGCGTCGCACTGCTGATGGCAGAGCTTTCGGCCGCTGCGTATGAGCCTTTTGACATTGAGGGGGAGGCAAGCCTGCGGAACCGGGTCGGTGGCTTGGGCTTCGACGTGACAAAGACGTTCTTTGCGACGCGGAAGAAATCCAGGTTTCGTCGCAGCCGCGGCACAGAGGCCTATTTCTGCGAGAATGCCCAGATGGCTGTCTTGGTCTTTCGCGGGTCGACGACGGGCATCGACTGGCTGACAAATATCAATATTTTCAAGAAGAAGATCCCCACAGGTCAATATGATGGCGAAGACCAGTTTGTGAAAGTTCATGCGGGGTTCTATCGTGCATTCGGGCAGCACTGGGATGCCATGCAGGTCGAAGTCGATCGGGTTATCCTCAATACGCCGAACAAACCCATCTTCATCACGGGCCACTCCCTTGGCGGCGCGCTTGCGCAGCTCGCCACCGCCGCGTTTTCCTGCGACCAGATCGCCGCATGCTATACGTTCGGATCCCCGCGCGCGGGTGGCAAATCGCTCGATCTTTTCGTCAAGCCACCCCATTACCGTGTGACCAACCAATCCGACACCGTTCCGTTTTTGCCGGCATATCTGCTTGGCTATCGCCATGCCGGGGATGCGCGATCTCTGGTCGGAAAGCCACCCACCTTGCGGCGACACTCGCGCGGCATCTTCCACCAATGGATCATTGTCTTGCTTTTGTTTCCTGCGCTCATCCTCAACATTCTGACCTTTAAGCGCGTGCAGGCGAGCTCGCTCATCGGTCACCATAATATCCAGACCTATGTGGCGCGTTTGGAGGAATTGGTTGCACGCCGATCCACCCTCCAGAACACCGAGTTCCTGAAGGGGTAAGCAGCCAACAGCCGGGGTGGACCTGGCAGGATCAATCGGTCGCGTTCACAATTCTGTTCTGTTTTGTCAGCTTTACACCAGCGCACGGGACCGTAATACCGGAACAGGGCAAGAGGTGACTATATGGCCACCGAGACGAAACACACTTTCTGTCGCATCTGCGAAGCAAGCTGCGGGCTGGAGCTGACGCTCGAGGACGGGCACATCACCGACATCAAACCGAATGCTGAACATGTCGGCACAGAAGGCTTTGCCTGCATGAAGGGGCTCAACCAGCACCATATGTATGCGTCGCCGGATCGACTACAGACACCGCTCAAGAGAGTTGGTGACGACTTCGTGCCGATTAGCTGGAAGCAGGCCAATCGGGAGATCGGGGCGAAGGTGAAGAAGCTCAAACAGCGCTCGCCCCATACCATTGGCATGTATGTCGGAACCGCGGCAGGGTTTTCGATACTTCACCCAATCTTTGCCAATGGATTTCTGAAAGGCATTGGGTCCAGGAATATCTACTCCTCGGCGACCCAGGACTGTGCCAACCGGTTCGCGAGCGCCCAGGAGATGTACGGATTTCCGTTCCTTCAACCCTTCCCGGACCTCGACAAGATCAACTATCTCCTGATCGCGGGAACAAATCCGATCGTGTCCAAATGGACCTTCCTTCAAGTCACGCATCCGGCAAAGCGCCTGAAGGAGATCACCAAGCGCGGTGGCAAAGTTGCGGTCATTGATCCCCGCCGGACAGAGACAGCAAAGCTCGCAAGCGAGCATGTCTTCATTCAGCCAAATGCTGATGCATTTTTCTTTGCGTCCTTTTTGGATGAGGTGATCAAGCAAGGCGGCGTGAAAGACGATATCGTGGCCGAGCATATGACAGGCTTCGAGGCCGTTCGTGATCTCGTCACCGACTGGCCTGCAACCCGTACTGAAGCTGTGACGGGCATCTCGCCCGAGACGCTTAAAAGCATGGTTGCCGACTATCTCGCGGCCGATGGTGCTGGCATCGTCACGGGAACCGGTCTTGGCATGGGCCGATATGGAACAACCGCGCATTGGCTGGCGGAATGCATCAATGCCGTGACCGGAAATCTCGATCGCGATGGCGGCATGCTGATCGGCGAGGGTATTTTCGACTTCGCCGCGTTCTCTCAAAAATCCGGTGAGTTCGACCGAACCGTAGAGTCGCGCATCGGCGGATTCAAACAACTAAATGGTGGGTTGCCGGGGGCGATACTCGCCGACGAGATTCTGACGCCAGGCGACGAGCAGCTTCGCGCCTTGTTCGTGACCGGCGGCAATCCGCTCCTTACCATGGCAAATAGCGAACGCTTAAGCGACGCCTTCAAGGAACTTGAGCTGCTGGTCGTCACCGATATTTACATGAATGAGACGGCAAGCCTCGCGCACTATATTCTGCCGGCGACGTCTCCCTTGGAGCGGGCGGATCTTCCTTTCGTGTTTCCGCTGTTCCTCGGGCTTCAGTCGAAACCCTATCTTTCCGCGACCGACCAGGTCGTTCCACGCACCGGACAGCAACGCGACGAGGCGACGATCTACACCGATCTTGCGAAAGCGTCCGGTGTTGGGCTGTTCGGCAGTCGTGTCGGTCAGGTCATCCTCAATCGGATGACCGATTTGAACAGCCTGCTTAGCCGCAAGGCAGAACGCAGCTTGCCGATCAAATTCATCCTAAATCAGATCCTCATTCGTGCTGGCCAACCGGGCTTCAAAGAACTTGTAAAGACGCCGGACGGCATTGCTCGCCCACAGGCGGTTGGTGGCACGTATCTGTCGAAGAAGGTGACGACCGAGTCCGGCAAGATCCAGCTTTCAACGCCAATGCTTTTAAGCGAGGCGGCGGGTATGCCGCTCGCCTTTGAGCAGCTGAAAATCTCTGCAACATCGTTTCGCCTGATCACAAAGCGCCATCACTTCACTCACAATTCCTGGACACAGAATATCCGGGAGCTGACAGAAGGCCCGGCACGCGAAACCAACCATGCGTGGCTTAATCCTGAAGATGCGAAACGCCTCGGCATTGAAGAGGGAGATGCCGTTGACATCCAATCTGCCACGGGAAAGATCCGCCTGCCAACGAAATTCCTATCCGATCTCGCACCGGGTGTCGTCGCTGTGCCCCATGGCTGGGGGCATCAGCGGGCAAAAGGGCTTTCGGTGGCCTCAAAGATTGCAGGCGCGAATGTAAACATTCTGGCGGCCGATGGTCCTGACGATATCGAAAAAATCTCCGGCATGGCGCACCTCACGGGGATTGAGGTGCACGTCGCCAAAGCCAATGCTGAAATCTCCCGGGACTCCTGGACAGGTCTTTAACCGATATATCCGATCAAATTGGGTCGTAAGGAAAGACGCTGGTGGTCGCACCGAGCTCGAACATGCTGCCTTTCATTGAAGGCAATGCCTGGTCGAGCAGGGACTGGGGCGTCCAGCCCTCAAGGCGCGCAACCGATTTGACCGGCCGCGGTTGGTCAAACAACACGACTTCATTGCCCCGCACCGCGAAGATCTGGCCGGAGACATCTGCTGCCTCATCTGCGCAAAGCGCGACAGCGAGTTGCGCAACTTGATCCGCCCGCATACCATTTTTCATGCGTTCGACCCGCTCGGCCCCCGCTTCGTCTTTCACCGGGATCGAAGCGATCATCCGTGTCCATGCAAACGGTGCGATGATATTGGAGCGCACATTCTTGCGTCCGCCTTCCATGGCGACAATGCGTGAGAGGCCCATAATGCCGAGCTTCGCGGCAGCGTAATTGGCTTGGCCGATATTGCCGATCAGGCCAGAGGTAGACGTGAACATGACATAGGAGCCGTGTTCTTTTTCGCGAAAGTGCTCAATGCTTGCGCGCATGACATTGAAGCTGCCATGCAGGTGAACATCGATAACGCTCTTCCAATCCTCCTCGGACATTTTGTGGAACATCCCGTCGCGAAGAATGCCCGCCGGGTTAATGATGCCATGCAGATCGCCATAGGTGTCCATGGCTTGCTCGACCATACCCTCGACGGCTTTGAGATCGGTGACACTGTCGGAGTTGGAAACGGCCTCGCCGCCATTGGCTCGAATCTCTGCGGCGACGGCCTCTGCCGGTCCGGCATCTCCGGCATCGCCGCCGCTTAAGCCTCCGCCAAGGTCATTAACGACGACCTTCGCTCCTTCGCGGCCGGCGAGCAGTGCTGCTTCTTTGCCAATACCGTTACCGCCGCCCGTTACGAGAATGACTTTTCCGTCGAGGACACCCATTGTCCATCTCCCTTTATTGTTTGCGAGCCGACGATAAGGCCCGTTGCGAGGATGAAAAGAGGGGCCTGCGATTTTTCCACCGATGACCAGCAACGCACATTATCGCTGGGAATAAGGACGATCATGGGCTAGTCGCCGCGCCCATGATTCAAATCCATCCCGAAACGCCTGCAAAACATGCCGATGCGATCGAAGACTTGTTCGATCGTACCTTCGGACCGGGACACTTTGCGAAGACAGCAGAACGACTCCGGGAATTTGCGATATCCGTACCCGACATAAGTCGCGTTGCTTTGGATAGCGGCAAAGTGGTTGCCGTAACGCGGGCTTGGCCCGTAAACGTGGCGCAAGGGGGAGCCGCGATTTTCGTCGGCCCGGTGGCTGTCGACCCCGGATATCGCGGTGACCATCTGGGGCTCAAAGTCACAAAGGACGTGCTAAACGCCGCGCGGCGTGCCGGCTGGCCACTTGCCCTTCTGATTGGTGCGCCGACCTATTTTGGCAGGATAGGGTTTAAGGTTGCGCCCAAGGACCGGTTTTCTCTGCCTGGTCCGCAGGATTACAATCGCGTAATGCTCTGTGAACTTAGCGAAAAAGCTGCGAATTTCATGGGTGCAATTCAGGTGTCGCCAACCCGCTAATCCAGTGGACAGAGCAGCGCAGCGCGGTCTAGGGTCCACCGGTGTATTGTTCGAAGCGCTAGGGCTCATGAACCTTCGTCTCCTCACCCGCATAGAAGGTCATCTTTGGGGGTGGATGTCCTTTGCTATGCGCAATCCGCGTCGGATGATTGCGGCCCTGTTGGTCCTGGCCGGGATTGGCACCATCCTCGCTGTCACTGGATTGGGGGTTAACTCGGACACATCGCAAATGGTGTCGTCCAAGCTTGATTACCGACAAGCGCAGATCGATTTCGAGACGGCGTTCCCCGAAGAAGAAACGCGCATCGCTTTGGTTGTGCGCGCACGAAGCGAGGACGAGGCCGACGCGTTTTCCGCACGTGTCGCCGATGTGCTTCGGGAGCGAACGGATGTGGTCTCTGACGTCTTCGCGGCCAGCGTCGATCCGTTTCTCGTTCAAAATGGCTTATTGTTCCTCGACTCTGATGAGCTCGACGAGCTCCTCGGCAATATCACTGCCGCAGGACCGATCCTGAAACGTCTTGGCCGAACCCCGACACTGGACCGTCTATACCTTGCCCTCGCCGATGCTCTGGAATCGGTCGACGAGGATGAACCTGTTCCGGAGGCGCTGGAACGCGCCATGGACACGGTCGCGCATACAATTGAGAAGCGCCTGGCGGGCATGCCCGAGCCCTTATCGTGGCAGGAGATTTTCCATACACCGGAAGATGATGACGGCATCCATCAGCGCGTGATCTCGATCTCACCCGTGCTCGACATGTCGAGTTTGCAGCCAGCGCGGCCCGCTGTTTTGGCGATCGACAAGGCTGTCGCCGATGTCGTCGCCGAGGGCACATATGATGTCACCGCGTCGATCACCGGAAATGCGGTCCTGAGAACTGAAGAGCTCGCCAGCGTCACCGAGGGGATCGGTCTGTCCCTGACCTTGTCGTTTGTGTTTATTGTGGTCCTGCTGATGATCGCGCTGCGGTCGGCTGTACTTGTCTTCACCTCGCTTGTTGCCCTGATCATTACCATTTTGATCACGGCAGGGTTTGCAGCGCTCGTGTTCGATGCGCTCAATCTTGTCTCTGTGGCCTTTACCGTTCTGCTTGTGGGGCTCGGCATTGATTTTATGATCCACCTCGCCATGCACGTGCAGGAAGAGCGGATGCACGGCCGAACCTGCCGGGCTGCAATATTCAAGTCTAATCGCTTGATCGGCAGCGCGCTGGCCCTCTGCGCACCGACATCCGCCATTGCTTTCTTCGCGTTTGCGCCGACCCAGTTCACCGGCATGACACAACTCGGCGTCGTCTCGGGCTTCGGTGTGATTGTGGCATTCGCGGTCGCCGTAACGCTTCTGCCAGCCGTGTTTGCATTGCTTCCGCCAAACTCGGGTGTCCGTCGCCGAGATGGATTGGAGAATGTGATTATTCCGCGGCTCAACTATTCTGGCCCGGTCCGAGCCATCGTTGCCATTGCCACAATCGCCACGGGCCTAGTGGCGCTGACACTGATGCCAAAGGTGCGCTTTGATGCTGATCCGATGTCGCTTCGCGACCCCGGTGCTCCCTCGGTTGTCGCTTTCGATTTGCTGTTCGAAGGCGAAGGCAATCAGCCATACAATCTTTCACTTCTTGTCGACACTCAAGATGAAGCTGACGCGATGATTGCGAGACTAGAAGAACTCGCCGTCGTAAAAGAGGTGATCGGACCCGCCGATTTGGTGCCGAAAGATCAATACGAAAAGCTGGATCTGATCGATTGGGCTTCCATAGGCTTGTCACTCGTTTTTGCCGATGAGGGGGATATTCCCGAGAGCGCCATCAGCGGCGCGCGAGAACGCCTGGACGGCCATTTGGAACGTTTACCCGGGGCGTCAGTTGCCCGGCTCGGCAAGGCTATGAAAGATCTGGACGCGGGCGTCGCGTCCGATCCGGATATCATAAGTGCGGTCGAAAGCGACATATTCCTCTATTGGGAGATGCAATATAATCGGCTCAGCCAACAGATCTATCCAAGCGAGGTCACCTATGGTGATTTGCCCAAAAGCCTCTCAACGCGCTTTCTCGCGGCTGACGGAAGATTGAGATTGCAGATAGAGCCTGCCCAGGATCTGCGAGAACAAGGCGCGCGTGTTGAATTTGTCGATCAGGTGAGAAACATTGCGCCGAATGCGGCAGGGTCGGCGCGCAGCGTTCTGGAGTCCGGTCGCGTTATTTCCGAAGCCATGATCCTTGCATGCATCGTGGCCTGGATCGCTGTGGCAATACTGCTGTCGGCAATTCTGCGGGATGCCCTGCTCGTATCCGTAATTCTCTTCTCTCTGGCGTTATCCGCGACACTCACATCAGCAGCTGCGGTATTACTAAGTTTGCCATTCAATTTCGCGAACATTATCGCCATTCCGCTGCTCGTCGGCGTGGGGGCAGATAGCGGCATCCATCTCGGTATTCGCGCTCGTCGTGGCACTAGCGCCGCTGCGGTGTACGAGACCTCCACACCAAGGGCGGTGTTTTTCAGCGCAATTACAACGATTTGCTCATTTGGAACGCTCATGCTCTCCGCCCATCGTGGTGTTTCGAGCATGGGCGTTTTGTTGACCTTAGCGATTGGTTTCACGCTGATTTGCACCATTTTGGTCCAACCGTGGCTATTGGACGTGCTGTCTCGGCGAAAAGCCGCTATGGCCTAGGCAGGCCCGTACTGCAGAAAAACAACAGACTGTTATTTTCCTTTCAGCTTTGGTGCTGCATATTCTTTCAAATTCCGCGCTCTTCGAAGCGCTGAGCTTAGGAGTCGCACTTTGATTAAACTCACCGCCCGGCGTGCCCGATCGTTCGCAGCCGCCTTGCTTGCTGCGCCCATAGGTCTGGCAACATGGCCTGTCACCGCGCAACCGATCGAAGCGTTTGCAGCATCAGCAGAAGTGGCAGCGGAAGTTGACGCGGCACCGTCCGAATTCGTGATGACCCTTGTCGACGATTTCAAAACCTTGGCAACGTCCAGCAGTGATGGCGAGGAAGCAAGGAATGAAGGCTTCCGCAATGTTCTGTCCGAAGATATGGCATTGAGCAGAATGAAGGCCTTTCTCTTGTCTAGAGAGCAACGCGGCAATGCCAGTGAAGGGGATCTGGACAGTTATGAGGCGCTGTTTGATGACTACATCACAGCTGCCTATGCGAGCGAAATCGATGAGCTTGTCTCCCGCACAATCGAAGTCAATGATGTGGTCGTGCGCCGTCCGGGCGACTTCATTGTCCGCTCGAAGCTCTATAATGACGATGGAGAAGAGCGAGCCGGCATAGATTGGCGCGTTCTTGATGTCAGCGGAGACCTTCGGCTGGTCGATGTCATGGTCGACGGTCTGTCATTTAACGTAGAACGGCGCGCTCAATTCACCTCGATCATCCAGAACGATGGATTCGATGCGCTGATCTCGCATATGGAAAATCAAATTGCGGGCAATGTCGGCAGCGCAGAGTAGCGTAACGGTTTAGCCCTGGGGCGAATTTGGCGATGTGTTGACGCGCCCGAGCAGATCTCTCAATCGCCTCAGCGAATCTTCCACATCGGATCTTACAAGCGGCAATTCCGTTTCATAGAACGCCTTGTCCTTCGACGACAAGGTTGATGGCCGGGACTCTGTTCCGGCTTCCGCCAGCAGTGTTTCCGCTGTCAGGTGAAGGAACTCCATACATTGTTCGATGGACTGCAGCTGGTGATCGAATTCGGTCGGCACCGCCCATCTGCCCCCTGGAACCTTCAAAGGAATAATGTTTGAACCCATAACAGCAACATACAATCCAAAAGAGAAAAATAAAGGTTAAAGTTGTTGTTTCGTGAGAAATCTTCGCCACTTAGGGGAACGGTGCAGGTGGGGCCAATGACCACGAGCGCGGCTACACCGGCATGACATCGGAATCCTTGCCTGATCCCCAAACCGACTGAAGACTATTTGCAATAGAAGACATAGCGCTCGAGGTTTTGTCGTCGATGCCATAGGCGATAATCGCCGATCCAATCAGAGCCGTTTCGACATCTGGATCAACGGGCCAACGCGCCCCAGCGATCGCTCCTTCGGAGAGTTCGGCAAGATACGCTCCGAAATCGAGCTCACGTTCATCGAAGAAGAGCGGCAACCACAGGACGATGACGGCATTGGGCCACCGCGACAGGGCCTTCGGGGCCCACTCAGCAAGGGCCTCCATGTCTCGCTCTGTCTCATAACTCGGATCGACAAATACACAGAGGCGCTCGCCCCGACGCGGTTGCAGTCTCAAGGCACCGCTATAGCCATCAGCCTTCTTGATCTGAACGCGGGGATCATCGCCAAACGCGTCACTAAGCTCTGTATGCTCAGTTGGATGCTTCTCGAATAAAACAACCCTGTCGCCGCTGCGCAGGCGTGACGCCGCAATGGCCGGCGACCCCGGATAGGCCGTTCGCCCGCGCGCATGAACCAGGTCCAGCCAAGGGGCGAGGGGTTTTGGGGCCGGTACTGACAATAGGGATATCACGCCGAGATCAGCTTCACCGGTCTTGCGGGATTGCTCCCCGGTAAGGTCGTATTGTCCGCGCCCCGCATGGGTTTCGATATATAGGAGAGATGCGGGTTCCGCCGTCAATCCGCTTATGATCGTATGCAACACCGCATGCTTCAGAACGTCGGCTCGGTTCCCCGCATGATATCCATGCTGGTAAGACAACATAGACCCTACTCCCAGATTTCAGGTCTCAGACTAATTGTTCGCTCGCGAAGCGTCGCGAATAGCCTTGAACTCATTACCTTCATACCATTCTGGCCAGCTGTCAGTTTGGGCGATGGCCTTGCCGACATCGAACAGAGCCGTGACATCCTCAACCGTTCCAGACAGATCCCATGTCTCGTCATACTCGTCAGCCGGCTTGTGATAGCGCTCGCGCGTATACAGCGCTGCATTGGCCTGACCCGCCACGAGGCCGCCATCGATTTTGTTCTGTCCCCCGTCGGCATAGAGCATCGGCACGCCCTTCTTGGCGAAGGACACATGATCAGACCGATAGAAATAGCCCGCTGCCGGATTCGTATCAGGCACAATCACACGGTCTTGGCCGACCAGAACATCCGTCAGTATGTCTTCCAGCTCTGATGCGCCATAGCCGACAACGACCATGTCCTTTGTGGGGCCAATGGGCTGCATGGCATCGATATTGATCCCCGCCACGACCTGGTTCAGTGGCACAGTCGGGTTTTCAGCATAGAACGCTGATCCAAGCAGTCCCGACTCTTCCAATGTGACCGCCAGGAGGATGATCGACCGGTCAAGCTCTTCGGCCATCATGGCTTCAGCAATGTCCAAAATGGCCGCAACCCCCGTTGCATTGTCGACGGCACCATTGAAGATCAAGTCTTCCGCCGTATTGGTTCCATCTCCGCGTGACTTGTTTCCGAGATGGTCCCAGTGCCCTGTATAGAGCACGTATTCGTCGGGCCGTGTTTGTCCTGGAATAATACCGACGACGTTGTGGCTTTCCCGCGTTTGCATCGATTGGTTGATCGTGGCTGCTGCGGTGAGGTCGCCCATCGCAACAGGTGTAAACCCTTTGAGCCTTGCCGCTCTCTTCTGTTCTTTGAAATCCAGGCCAGCTTCGGCGAACAAGCGGTTCGCCATACTCGAAGTGATCCACCCCTCCATCACCGTCCGGTCTTCACCTGCATTGCCACGGACAAGATCCGCCTGGGGGCCCGACCAGGAGTTGGCGACCACGTCCCATCCATAAGAGGCTGGCAGCGTTTCATGGATAACAATCGCGCCCGTCGCCCCCTGACGTGCGGCCTCCTCGAATTTGTAGGTCCAACGGCCATAATAGGTCATGGCCGCACCCTTGAAGAGATCTCCGCCCGGATTGGCAAAGCCTGGATCATTGACCAGCATCACCACGGTTTTCCCGGCGACATCGAGGCCTGCATAATCGTCCCAGCCATATTCCGGCGCGACGACGCCGTACCCCACGAACACCAGCTCTGAGTCAGCAAAACTAAGCGTGTCTTCGGTCTGCCGCTTCGTCCATATGACGGCATCCTTCCTGAGCGTGGTCTCAATCGGCTCCGATGCACCGCCGATGCTCAGGCTCGAGCCCGCCTCATCGAGCGTGAGCTCCACCATGCCTACAGGTTGCAGATAGTCGTCGCCAAAGCCTGGTTCCACGCCAATCCGCTCCATCTCTGCAGCAATCCAACGCGCCGAAGCTTCCCCCGCTTCGCTTCCGGGGCCGCGGCCTTCGAACCTGTCATCGGCAAGCGTCGCAATCCGAATCGCCAAGTCCTCCGCTGTGATGGCAGCACTTGTATCGACGGGCAATGGCATAAGCAGCGCGTCGGTGGAACGGGTGTCTGCGGTTTGGGAGGCGTCCGGCTCGGTCATTGTGTCCCCCGTCCCCCCGCAGGCTGCGATAAGAGTGAGGGCGCTGAGCGCAGTAAGTGTGCGAAGCATAACAAGACCTGTCGCGATATGATGTGATGGAGAAGGGTGTTGCATGGCCCATCAGGGGCATCAAGTTCTTGTCTGGTATTGGTTTTATGGCGCAAGACAGCATGATGTCGGAAATAGGCGATAGTTTGCACGGCCTCGTTGCCAATGTGCGCGACTGCACACTTTGCGCGGGTGAAATGCCGCGCGATCCTCGCCCAGTTTTGCAGGCCCGATCGTCAGCGCGCATTCTGATCGCCAGCCAGGCGCCGGGCAATAAGGCCGCCAATAGCGGCATACCGTTCAGTGACCCATCGGGCGTGCGTCTTCGGGACTGGATGGGCGTTGACGAAGCAACATTCTACGATGCCTCAAAGTGCGCCATTGTACCCATGGGCTTTTGCTTTCCGGGATACGACAAAAATGGCGGCGATCTGCCACCAATGAAACGCTGCGCTGGCGTATGGCGCGCATCACTCCTTGCACAATTGCAAAGAGTTGAGTTGACCCTCGTCATCGGTATGTATGCCATGTCCTGGCATTTGAAGGATCGCCGCGCTCGAAATCTCACAGAGACCGTGCGCAATTGGCGAGAATTCGCTGCTGAGGGCATTTTCGCTCTGCCACATCCCTCGTGGCGTAACACTGCTTGGTTGAAGAGGAATCCATGGTTCGAGACGGAAACGCTTCCCGCCCTAAAGCTGGCCATATCGCAGGCCTTGTCGGACTAGCGCTTGTTCTGTTTTGGCTGGTCGGCTGTGCTGCCACCCGTGGCCATCAAATCGCATTGAGACCGGAGGAAGCGCCTTTGCCTGGATTTAATCCCGAGACCAACACTTTCATCAGTTTTGATGGAGCCGCGCTTGGACTAACGGTCTGGGAGGCCAAAGGCACAGATGATCCACAGCATGTGGTTGTTGGCGTCCACGGCATGAACGATTATGCAGCGGCATTTGAATATGCCGCGCCCTGGTGGGCTGAACGCGGCGTAACAACCTACGCCTATGATCAGCGGGGGTTTGGTCGCTCGGTCGGCCGCGGACGTTGGCCCCAGGAAGAGCTTATGCGGGACGATTTGCGCGAAGCTGTTCGGTTGGCAAATGCCCGTCATCCAAACGCGACGATCACTGTTGTTGGCATATCCATGGGCGGTGCGGTCGCCATGACGGCTTTCGGCTCTGACAATCCGCCCAAAGGCGTCGACCGGTTGATCCTGTCAGGTCCTGGTCTGCGGGGGTGGGGCGGGCTGCCGGTGCATCATCGGGCAAGCCTTTGGGCATCCACAAAGGTCCGTCCGGGCTGGGTGGTTCAACCACCGAAATTTGCCGTCCAGCGCATTACGCCATCCGACAATACTGAAATGCTGATCAAGCGAGGGCAGGACCCTCTCAACACATTCGTGAACCGGATCGATCAAGTCTATGGCGTCGTATCCGTCATGGAAAATGGCCACAAAGCGGCTCCGCGATTGCCTGAGAACACATTTCTTCTTTATGGCGCGCGGGACGACATCATCCCTAAGAACTTCATGAAACGCACGGCACCAACGCTGCCTAAGCACATCCGTACAGCCTACTACGAAAACGGCTACCATATGCTGATGCGCGACCTTCAGGCTGAAACCGTGTGGGCCGACCAGCTCAGTTTCATGTTCGATCCCGAAGCGCCGCTGCCGTCAGAAGCCCCCGCAATTCCGTGGGCTCCCTAATCAAGCTGTTAAGGCAATTCGATCCTGCAAGACTTGTCTTTGACGCAAAAACATGACACCCGCACCTGGGTCATTTGGCACGTCTTTCCAAGGGGCTCTCCTATGTTCGATCATGCATCCTTCGATGACCACGAAAGCGTTCATCAATTCCACGATGCGGACACTGGGTTAAAGGCGATCATTGCGATCCATTCCACGACATTGGGGCCGGCCGCCGGCGGGTGTCGCATGTGGAACTATGAGACCGGTACGGCCATGTTCGCCGACGTCCTCCGTCTATCCCAGGGCATGAGCTATAAGAATGCCATGGCAGGCCTCCCACTCGGTGGCGGCAAAGCGGTGATCTGGGGCGATCCCCACAAGGACAAATCACCGGATCTCTTTCGCGCGTTTGGCCGGGCCATAGAAAGCCTGAATGGACAATACTGGACCGCTGAAGATGTAGGCCTCAGCCCAGGCGATCTGGAAGCGGCTGCCGAAGAAACCAAATATGTTGCCGGTCTCGAGGATGGCGAAGCCGCCAGCGGCGACCCAAGTCCCGTGACGGCACTCGGCGTCTTTCGCGGCATTCTTGAGTGTTCCAAACGCGCCTTCGACACAGACGATTTGAACGGCAAACGCATTGCCGTTCAGGGGGTTGGCCATGTCGGCGGCGGCGTCTGTCTGCACTTGGCAAAGGCGGGAGCTGATCTCGTCATCACTGACGTCCACAAGGACACCTTGTCCGAGATTGCTTCCTTGACCGGCGCGACGATTGTCTCACCGGACGAGATTTATGATCAGGAAGCGGACATCTTCTCTCCGAATGCACTTGGCGCGATTGTCAACGAGAAGACACTTCGCCGCTTGAAGGCAAAGGTGATCGCCGGCGGAGCCAACAACCAGCTCGCTACCGAAGCCATGGGGATCGCCGCAAAGGAAGCCGGCGTGCTCTACGCGCCGGACTACGTGATCAATGGGGGCGGCATCATCAACGTCGCCGCGGAGATCTCCGGCAACTACTCCCGCGATTGGGTCGATGAGAAGCTAGACACGCTCATGGACACGCTTGGCGGCATTCTCGATCAGAGCTTGTCCGAAGCTCGACCAACGAATGCTATTGCCGATGAAGTTGCCCGCCAGAAGATCGGCCGCGCTTAACCGGTCTTCCTGCGAGACCACCAACCGCGCCGCTTCGGCTTGTCCGTCTGAGCATCGACCTCTGTTTCCGCTTTAGCGACAGGTTCTGGATCTTTGACAGGTTCGGAAGCAACCTCCTCGATGACCACAGTCTCAACAGGTTCAACGGCGACAATCTCAACGGGTTGATGATCATCTCGTGACACGTCTTCGTCGGCGACGATGGGGGCCGGCGTATCGATCTCTTGTGCTTCGACCGCCTCCTCGCTGTCCGTTTGATCTGAAGGTGTGTCTGCGCCCTCTTGTGTGTCTCGTTTATCCCGCCGCCCGCGTCGTCGCCCGCGAGATCTCCGTCGCCGGCTTCTCGGTTCCTTCTCCGATGTCTCGCCATCGTCTTCTGAGGAGGCCTCAGCGTGTGTGGCGTCGAGCCCCTCCTCGAGAATTTCGTCTGCCATCAGAGACAACCCATCGAGGTGCGCGCCGCCATCCTCTGGTGGTAAGTCTTTGCCAACAGGCGGTGTGGAGTCGATTTGGGGAAGGGCAAGGGCGACCGCTGTCGCTTCTGCCGCTGCCTTGGCCGTTTCGCTCTCGCCATCACGGCGGCGTCTGCGACCACCTCTTCGGCCTCTGCGCCGGCGTCGACGTGGCTCGCCGTCACCGGCGTCCGCATCGGCTTCACTGTCTACAGCCTCTTCACTATCGCCAGTGGCGTCTTCCGAGGCGGCATCTTCCTCTGCCACCTGAGCGGCAAACGCCTCATCGTCTGGATCCCCTTCGACAATTGGCTTCGGTTTTCTGCGCCGTTTCGCCTTCGGGTCCTTCTCGGCTTCAATTTTGAAATCGCCTGGAAGTAAGTCGTCTGACGAAGAGATGGAGATCGCCAGACCGGCTTCCTCTTCAATTGCCAGGAAAGCCTCTTTCTTGTTGTTCAGCAGGTAGATGGCCACGTCGCCTGGCGCTTCCACCTTCAATGATAATAGACCGCCTCCGGCTGCGCGCGCTTCAATGGCGCGAAGAAGCTGCAATGCTGCTGAAGACAGTGACCTCTGACGTCCAGTGCCGTTACAGCTCGGACAAGGCGTTGAACTCGATTCCAGAACGCCAGTTCGCCGTCTCTGGCGGGAGATCTCCATCAGTCCGAACTGGGATAATCGACCATGTTGCACCCGTGCTCGGTCGAGCTTCAGGCATTCCTTCAGGCGTTTCTCCACTGACCTGATATTCTTGTTCTCCTCCATATCGATGAAGTCGATCACAATCAGTCCAGCAAGATCCCGAAGCCGCATTTGCCGGCAGGCCTCTTCGGCCGCTTCAACGTTCGTGTGCGTTGCCGTTTGTTCGATATTCCGACCGCGCGTGGCCTTGCCAGAGTTCACGTCGATCGCGACAAGCGCTTCGGTCTGGTTGATAACAAGATAGCCGCCAGATTTCAGCTGCACCACTGGTGAGAAAATAGAGTTGAGTTGTTCCTCGACATCTTTGGCAACGAAGAGCGGCGATCGGTCTTTCCACTGTTTGACCTTCTTCGCCTGGCTCGGCATGAGCAATTTGGCGAGATCCTTGGCCTCGCGATAAGCGTTCGGCCCTTGGACCAAAACCTCATCAATATCCTTGTCATACAGATCCCGCATGGCGCGATGGACGAGATTGCCTTCTTCGTTCACCAGCGTTGGTGCGATCGAATTGAGAGTCAGCTCGCGAATCTTGTCCCAGAGTTTTTGTAAATACTCGAAGTCCCGCTTGATGTCGGTTTTTGTCCGCTTCGCCCCAGCCGTTCTGACGATGAGTCCCATACCTGCGGGCACGTCGAGGCTCTTTGTGATCGTCTTCAAGCGGCGGCGATCCGAAGCACTTGAAATCTTGCGGGATATGCCACCGCCGCGGGGCGTGTTTGGCATCAGTACGCAATATCGGCCAGCAAGAGACAAATAAGTCGTCAGTGCCGCGCCTTTATTGCCGCGCTCTTCCTTGACCACCTGCACAAGCATGACCTGCCGGCGACGGATCACTTCCTGTATCTTGTATCGCCGGGACGGATGCGTGCGCCGGCGTTGTTTGCGGGGAGCTTCAGCTTCGCTGGTGTCTGTTGTCTCCTCGGCAGCATCGCCGCCGTCACCGTCATTGCCTGACGCCTCATCGGCACCGTCGGCTATGATCTCATCATCATCGTCCTCATTGTCCTCGTCGAGGTCGACTTCGTCATCGTCTTCTTCAGCGGCCGCCGCGGCAAGCTCGGCCTCTTCGCGCAACAGCGCTTCGCGGTCTTCCTGCGGCAATTGATAATAGTCAGGGTGGATTTCGCTGAAGGCCAGAAAACCGTGGCGATTGCCACCATACTCAATGAAAGCGGCCTGGAGCGAGGGCTCCACGCGGGTCACTTTAGCTAAGTATATGTTTCCTCTTAATTGTTGTTTGCCTGCAGCTTCAAAATCAAAATCGTCGACGCGACCATCCGTTGTGAGTGCCACTCGGGTCTCTTCGGGGTGGACCGCATCGATCAGCATAAGTTTGCTCATCAAAGGGAACCTTTACATGGGTGCCGGCGAGCGAGCACACCTCAATTCTGGTGTCACGTCGCCTGGCGAAAATTGTGTTGGCCGACAGCGCGCAGACAGCCCCGTTCACCGCAGAGGCGGTGGAAAAGCTGTTTGAGTTGCGAAATGTCGCGTGTGCCATTGTCTTTCCGGTTTCCAACAGTGCGCGGCGAAAAATCTGCCCAGCGGCACTATGGGAGTGTCTCGAGCGCGGCCACCGGGCCGCATCCCCTTGTATGTGCCTAAATTTTGGGGGTTTGGAAAGCGCTAAATGATGAAGAAAAGACGTTTCCGCAGAAACATGCGGTAAATCCGGGGTTAATACTCTTTGTGCCATCACATTTAGTGAAGCATGAACCATATAAAGGGGTATGAGTAGCGATATGAACTGGGCTTTGCGACAGCTAATTCCGGTCCTATACCTTGTATTTTCAGGCGTTTCCTATGCCGATATTCACGATATCAAGGTCCTTGGCGACGGCGTAAACACCCGTATCGTCATCGCCGCAGACAGCGAAATCACCCACCAGGAGTTCATGACGAGTGGCAGCGGTGCGTCCCTCGTGGTCGACGTCAAGAACAAACCCTGGATCGGTAGTGACCGCGTCTACCAGCCGATCGGCGGGGTGACGTCCTACAATTGGGTCAATGGACAGCTCGTGTTCTGGCTCGAAGAACCCATGTTGATATCGCGGACGCTCGACCTGCCACCTTACGGAACCAGGACCAGCCACCGGGTAATAATTGACCTCGTATCCGTGTCACAAAACCGATTCGACCGGGTCGCCCGTCAAGATATGCAACGTTTGGCGAGCCTCGAATCCGAGCGACGTCTTGCACTCGCAGAAGGCCCCAGGCGCGTCGCTGCCGGCGGTGAGCAATATGTCATCGTCGTCGATCCGGGCCATGGCGGCCGCGATCCGGGGGCAAGCCACCATGGCGCGGTGGAGCGGGCCATTGTGCTGAGCGCCGGCAAACGTCTGAAAACAATTTTGGAGGCCAATCCCCGTTACCAGGTGCGCCTGACCCGCGAAGATGACCGGTTCATTGAATTGGAAGACCGCGTCACCCTGGCCCGCAACTGGGATGCGGACCTGTTCATTTCGCTCCACGCCGATGCGGCTGCAAAACCTGATATTCGCGGAGCGACCGTCTACACGCTGTCGGCAAAGGGCGAGCGGCGTGTTGATGCCATGGCCGAGCGCTATAATTGGGAATTGCCCATCGAAACCGGCGAAACACCAGACGAGGTGGCTGGCATACTCGAAGATTTTCTGAAACGAGAGACAAAGACCAATTCTGAGGCGTTCGCGGCCCTTCTGATACCTGAGCTTGCGGAAGCAGGTCCGATTCTACGCAATACCCACCGCAATGAGAATTTCTTTGTCCTGTTGGCACCGGATGTACCCGCTGTGCTGCTGGAGATGGGATTTTTGACAAACCGCGATGACGCGCGTCGGCTCTCAACGGCAGAAGGTCAGCGCCGGATCATGGCTGCTGTAGCTGACGCCATCGACAAGTATTTTGACGAACGCGAACTGCTCCTTGCTCAGAATTAATGATGCTGAGCATTTTCGCACTGCAGAAACGCCTTAGTCTGGTCGAAAACCTATGACACGGCTGCGATTCAGATAAGATGAGAGCCTAGCCAAACGAGATGATATCATGACCGAACCCGCTTCAACTGGTTTTAAGATCATGACCTGGACGAACCTTCGCCGTGCGCTTATCGCCATGGTGATTCTCGGCGTAATCGGCACCCTCGCGATTATTATGCTTTTCATGGCGTGGTCCCGTGACTTGCCGGCGCACGAAACGCTCGCCGAATATGAACCTCCGATCACATCCCGCGTGCACGCTGGCGATGGTGCTCTGATCGCTGAGTTTGCTGAACAGCACCGTGTCTTCGTGCCCTACGACTCGATCCCAACTCATGTTGTGCATGCCTTTGTGTCTGCCGAGGACAAGAACTTCTTCGAACATGATGGCCTGGATTATAAAGGCATTCTTCGCGGCGCGATAAACTCGGCGAGGAACAAGCTCCCGGGCGGGTCCGGCAGCCTGCAAGGCGGCTCGACGATTACCCAGCAGGTCGCAAAGAACATGCTGCTGACCCGCGACCAGACAATTGTTCGCAAAGCCAAGGAAGCGGTCATTGCCCGGCGCATGGAGCGTGCCTTCACCAAAGAAGAGATCATGGAGCTTTATCTCAATGAGATCTATCTCGGGGGTCGGTCTTATGGCGTTGGATCTGCAGCCCTTCGCTATTTCGGAAAGTCTTTGCCGGAATTGAATCTTGCGGAAGCTGCGACATTGGCGTCGCTCGCCAAAGCACCTGGCACGGTCAACCCGTACCGCCGGCCGGAGCGCCTTGTGCGGCGCAGAGGATATGTGCTCGGGCGGATGGTCGAAGACGGCTACATCACGCGGGAAGACGCTGATGCTGCTCAAGCTCTGCCACTGGAAACGGTCAATCGCCTAAAAGGTAAAGAATATGCCGCTGCGGCCTACTTTGTCGAAGAGCTCCGCCGAGAGCTGGTCGACACCTATGGCGAGGACGCGCTCTATAAAGGCGGTCTCTCAGTACGGTCGACGATCGAAACCAAACTACAGCTCGCAGCACAGGAAGCGGTCCAAAACGGCCTTGAGGCCTATGACCGTCGCCATGAATATCGCGGTCCCCTTGGCCGCATCGAAGCCGTTGGCCAAAGCGCTGAAGAGGCCCTTCAGGACTTCGACTTGCCTGGCGGGTCGGGCACCTGGGAAGCTGGACTGATCACTCGCATCACCGAGAGCGGGGCAACGCTCCTGCTTCAAGATGGCAACACGATCAACCTGCCACCAGAAGATTTGACATGGGCAACGGAAACCCATGAACGCGAGGACGGCAGTTTTGGGCTGCGCCGCGGCGACGTTGTGCTCGCCGAGTTTGCCCGAGAGACCGTGAAGGCCGAAGAAGCCATTTCTCCGACAAGCCGCGAAGGCAATACGCAGGACGCCGGCGAGCCGCCGATACCGGTAGAGCCATTATCTGTCCCGACAGGTCAGGCGATCCTTCGCCAAATCCCAGACGTGGAGGGGGCACTGATCGCCCTTGATCCGCACACGGGCCGTGTCCTTGCCATGGCGGGCGGCTACTCTTTCTGGAGAAGCCAGTTCAATCGCGTGACCCAGGCCGAACGCCAGCCCGGCTCAAGCTTCAAGCCCTTCGTTTACGCCGCCGCTCTTGAAAACGGTTTTACACCAGCTTCTGAAGTGCTCGACGCACCCTTTGTGGAGCTTGATCTTGAAGCCGATGACTTCTGGACGCCAGGCAACTATGCTGATGACAGGTTTTACGGCTTGACCACCATGCGTGTGGGGCTGGAGCAATCCCGGAACCTCATGACCGTCCGCTTGGCGCGTGACATCGGGATGGAGCCGATTGTCGAACTGGCAGAACGGATGGGCGCTTATGACAATCTGCCGCCCTATACCGCGATGTCGCTCGGGGCTGGCGAAACAACACTTTGGGATATGGCACGGGCCTATGCCGCCTTTGTAAATGGCGGCCGCGAGGTGACGCCCACGCTGCTGGACCGGGTCCAAGACCGCCATGGCAAGACGCGATATATTCACGACCAGAGAGACTGCTCGACCTGCCTCCAGGAGGAATGGGATGGCGAGGCTCCGCCTATTTTCCCGGATGAAAGAAAGCGCGTGCTTGATCCGGTAACCGCCTATCAAGTTGTCCATATGCTGGAAGGCGTCGTCGAGCGGGGCACGGGTCGCCGTGCGCTGCGGGTCGGCAAACCGCTTGCGGGTAAGACCGGCACCACCAACGATTATTTCGATGCTCTATTCATGGGCTTTTCGCCAGATCTTGTGGTCGGCGTATGGGTCGGGTTCGATACGCCGCGAACCCTGGGGGATGGTGAAGCGGGGGGCTCAGTTGCAGCGCCGATTTTCACCGAATTTATGGAGGCTGCCCTCGCTGAGAGACCCGAATTGCCCTTCCGCATTCCGCCTGGTGTGCGCCTTGTGGAGATCGATGCGAAGACCGGTAAGCTGCCGACGGCGGAAACAACACAACGCATCACAGAGGCTTTCCGTCCGGGTACTGAACCAAGCTTGGATTTCCAGGACGCCACGACCAGCCTGTTTGGTTATGGTGATAGCAGCCTGTTTTCCACCAGTGTGAGTGAAGCGGAAGAAGATGATCCGTTGGCGGACATCAATTTCCTGACAGGTGAGGATGGCGAAGGCAACGAGGATCCCGATATCGGTGAAGAAGAGTTCGCGCTGCAGGAGCCCGTAGAAGAGGCCGAAGAGTTCGACCCAACTCAATTCTGATAACCGCATCACAAGGGTCACTTGACCCTGCTCGTCAAATCGCCCAACACGCTTCTCCGATTGAGAAAGAAGTTGCGACATGTCTCAGGACGTCGAAAATCTAATGGTCCAGATCAAGCAGTCTGCCGAGCTGCTGAGGAGGCGTCTTTGACTGGGACGTCGCCACAAAACGCCTTGCTGAGCTGAACGCTCTAACCGAAAGCCCGGATTTCTGGAGTGATGCCGAGGCCGCCCAGGCGATGATGCGTGAGCGCACACGGCTTTCAGATGGCATTGAGGTTGTTGAGGTCTTGGAGCGTGAGGCGAGCGACGCCGCTGAACTTATTGAACTTGCCGAGCTGGAAGGGGATGCCGACCTGATTGAAGAGGTTCGCACCAGTCTGGCAAAAGCAGCTGAGCGGGGTGCGCGCGCGGAACTTGAAGCCCTGCTGTCGGGCGAAGCCGATGGAAACGATACCTATATCCAGATCAATGCTGGGGCAGGTGGCACGGAGAGCCAGGACTGGGCCGGCATGTTACGGCGCATGTATGTCCGCTGGGCAGAAGCGCGGGGCTTCAAAGTCGAAGAGATCGACGCCCACGACGGTGAGGAAGCCGGCATCAAGTCGGCCACCCTGTTGTTTAAAGGAGAGAATGCCTTTGGCTGGCTGAAATCGGAAAGCGGTGTCCATCGCCTTGTTCGCATTTCGCCTTTCGATTCCAATGCCCGGCGCCACACGAGTTTTGCCAGTGTCTGGATCTATCCCGTGGTTGATGACACAATCAGTATAGAGATCAATAAGTCAGAGGTGCGAGAAGACACCTACCGCGCATCAGGCGCAGGCGGCCAACATGTCAACAAAACAGATTCCGCAGTTCGACTAACCCACGAAGCCACAGGCATCGTTGTCGCGTGCCAGAATGGCCGGTCACAGCACCAGAACCGGGCAACCGCCTGGGAGATGCTTCGGTCTCGCCTTTATGAGCAGGAGCTGCAGAAGCGGACGGCGGCACAGCGAGAAGCCCACGAATCGAAAACCGAGATTGGCTGGGGGCACCAGATTCGGTCCTATGTGCTCCAGCCCTATCAGCTCGTCAAAGACCTGCGGACAGAAGTGGAGACCTCCGACACCAGCGGCGTGCTTGACGGCGATATCGACGTGTTCCTAAGCGCGTCACTCTCCCATGCGATCGGCAGCGAAGCAGACGAATAAACCGACCAATCCAATCGGCTGGTCTCAAAGTGTCTCTGTTTTGGACGTCTTACGCCGATTGGCGATCAACCAAATCCGCTCTTGGATTTGCTGGCCGGAGGCGGAGGCGTGGTGCCTTCAGCTGGGGCCGCTTTCGCGTTGGTAACCGGGGCGGGCCCATTGGCCTTATCAGCTGACGATGACGCTGCCGCGTTTGTTCCCATAGACTTCAGGGGGTCATCGGCGTGTTTCACCTGGCCTTCGAAAACCGCATTCGACTGGATGGCGAGCGTCGCATGAACGATATCACCTTCAACCCGGCAGCCCGTTTCCAGTTCCACCTTACGGGCGCGAATGGATCCTATGACCTTGCCGCGCACGGTCACGGCCTGGGCAATAACTTCACCCTGGATAGAGCCGGTCTGGCCGATCGTCAGGGAGGATCCCTGCACATCGCCTTCAATCACACCATCAATCTGCATCTCGCCTTGGGATGTGACGGACCCTTTGATCACCATATCTGCTGAAATGATGGATGGCGCGGCGCGTGTGCCGGGCTTGGTGCCGGCAGGGCGAATAGCATTCTGCGCGGGGGGCGTTTCGGGTTTCGACGGTTCGTTGCCTTTAGCCTTCGTAAACATGCTGTCCTGCTTTCAAAAATCTACTCGGGTCGTATGGTTTGCCCTGGAAAATAACTTCAAAATGGAGGTGAGGTCCCGTCGAACGACCGCTCGACCCCATGAGGCCGACCTTATCTCCAACCTCGACTATATCACCTCTACTCACGGTAATCGAATGCAAATGCGCATAACGAGACCGAAATCCGTATCCGTGATCGATCTCCACCAGTCTGCCATATCCACTCTTGCGTCCGGCATAAACGACCTTGCCCGGACCGGATGCCGTGATCGGTGCTTTGTAAAAGGCGGCCATGTCGATCCCGCTATGCCAGGCCGAGCGGCGGCTGAACGGGTCGGCACGCAATCCATAATTCGAGGTCAAACGCAGATCGACCGATGACGGTTGGGCGAGCGGCAAGCTCTCCACGATGTTTTCATAATTGCGCGACTCGGCAAGACGGGCGGCAACCTGTGCAATACGTTCGGCAAACTGCCTTTCAGTCGGATCATCAATGTCAGAGGAACTCAGTGCCAACATGTCCACAAGTGGACCACCCACAGCGCTCTCGTCTCCGCCGATCCGATTGAGGCCAACGCCTGTCAGCTGCAGCACACCTCTGGCCCGCTCAGCCCGCTCCACGGCGAGCGTCTCAGCATTGTCCAGGAAATTGCTCTGATCCCCACGCAACCGCTCGAGGCGCGCGCGCACGCCGACCACATCAATCGCCGAAGCTGTCTTTATCTCGTCGCGGGACTGCCGCGGGTCGGCCTCGTCAATCGAAGCCTCCACGAGCATGGCCGCGCCATTGCCCCGCAAGGCACTGACCTCAAGCTCGTCGCTGCCGTTGAGCTCGTCCAGAATGATCTTTAGATTTTCGTGACGCTCTTCAAATCCAACAGTTGCCCGTTGGAAAGCGTCGGTCCGTTCTTCAAGCAGCGATTTGTTCAAAGCCTCCTGGGCTCGCAATTGCTGAACCCAACGCTCCAGCCGGGCCACTTCCTGACCGCTCCCCGCGCCGTATGCTCCGCTGCTCGGGGCAAGCAGGATCATTACGGTGGCGTATAGACACCACAAAGCCACGGCCAACGCGCCGAGAGCCATGATCGATTGTTGCCAGGGGGAAACGGAGATGTAGTTCACCGTGCCCGCGCTACGGTGATAGATTTGTCGTTCAGGAAAAAAGCGCTCGAATGTTGACCGAATTCGGGTACGCCACTTCGCCATAATGTCTCACCTACTCATTGGCCTGATCGCCCAAACGCCACTCACCGGTTTGCAACGTTTCTCCCAAAGACCCTTGCGAAATTTTGTAACCTGAACGCTCAACATTTTGGAACCCCAAAATGCAGGTTCGTGTGTTAAAAATACCGCTATGAAATGAATTATTCATTAAAGTGGCCTGATTCGTTTCGCACACGGATTGAAATTATTCAAAATCAAGCGCACTCGTAGCGGTTTCCAAAACTTCAGCTGAGTGTCCCGCCACCCGCACTTTTGGCCAGACATGACGCACAATACCATCGCCATCCAAGAGAAATGTGGCTCTTTGGATGCCCATGAATTTGCGGCCATACATGTTCTTCTCAACCCATACCCCATAGGCCTGCGCAACGGCTGTGTCTTCATCCGATGCAAGCCGAATGCCGAGCTCGTGCTTGGCGATGAACTTGTCATGGCTCTGAGGACTGTCCTTCGAAATGCCGACCACCGCGATGCCAGCGGATCGATATGCGTCCAGATCTTCGGTGAAAGCGATGGCCTGCTTCGTACAGCCGCTTGTATCGTCCTTCGGGTAGAAGTAGATGACAACCGGCTGACCACGGAAATCAGAGAGTTTTACCCGTGTGCCGCCATCCGCAGGAAGGTCAAATTCAGGTGCTGTTGTCCCAAGCTCTGGAAGAGTGGTCATGACTATGATCCTCTATGTTATCGATTGTGTAGTATTCGGACCGATATATGTCCGCGGTCCAGTTTGTGGAGGGTGACCCTTGGTTCGCCAAACCGCTCCGGTTGTTGCCCTTGAGATCGTTGCTGGCCTGATTGTACTGGTCCTTGTCTCCGCGCTTATCATTTTCGTTCGCTTGACGTCCGGACCCATTGAAGTGGCAATGTTCCGCGACGATGTCGAGCGGAATATATCGGCCGCCCGGGATGGACGGCGTGTTGATGTCGGTGGCGTCACCCTCGAATGGCTTCGCAATGAGCGCCGCGTTGTCTTCCTGGCGCGCGACCTTGTCCTTTACGACGAAGCAGGAAAACCAGCAGCAGAAGCCAGCCGGGCCGAATTGCTTGTGAATGCGCCAGCTCTGTTGTCCGGCGAATTGCAGCCCATCGGTCTTGCCCTGT
Organism: Pseudomonadota bacterium; assembly: GCA_039817885.1. Classification (GTDB taxonomy): domain Bacteria; phylum Pseudomonadota; class Alphaproteobacteria; order Caulobacterales; family Hyphomonadaceae; genus CALLCD01. Next base: position 30,513 of record JBCBUY010000013.1, read on the forward strand.
CCAATGGTCGCCTCGAGATCCGCCGAACCGAGGATGGCTGGACAATCGCGGGGGATCCGATTGGCAACATTGCGCTGGCAGAAACGGATACCGGTCCCCCTCCCACGGTGCGCGCCATGGTCGATAGCGCCAATGAGGCTCTTGTAGACATCTTTGCAATCCTCCGGACCAGCGCCGCCGCGGCTGATCTTGAGACCATTCGGATCGATGATATCGAGATTGAACTGTTCGATGATGTGCGCGGTTCCGAAGCCACCCTGTCCAGCGCGACCGGTGAACTCATGCGAGGCACCGCAGGGCTAAGCACCGTGATCTCCGGCGATAGCGATTTCGGTGAACGAGGACCAGGCAAGTTCACCGTCTCGGCCTCGATCCCGTCAGACGACACGTCGCTGACGGCCTCCTTGGTACTGGACGAGTGGTCGGTTGACTCCGTGCTCGATTGGGTGCCGGGACCAGAGATCGATGCCGGCGACATCCCCGCCAGTGTTGCTTTGAACTTCGTAGTGACCGAGGAGACCGGCCTTGCCGACCTTGTTGTCGATCTTGAAGTCGGCAGCGGCGACATATCAATTGCGAACCGGTCTTGGCCCGTCACCGCGCTGTCGCTGACAGGTCAATATGAGTTGGCAACAGACAAACTGGTTCTGGATGTACCGCAGCTGGAGCTTGGTCCAATCACGGCAAGCGCCCGCTTGGAGATGGATACGCTGTTGCGCAGCGATGGGCCGCGTCCGTTCACCCTCGAAGCCCCTGAACTGCTGCTCGACCTTCAGCCGATATTCTCGGGACCTTGGCCAGCGCGCCGGTTCCGCGCGGCCGGAACACTCTGGCCGCGGGATCTTCGCGTCGCATTTGAGAGACTAAGTCTCACAACAGGGGAGGCGAACCTCATCGCACGCGGGGACCTTACACTTCTAAAGGACGTGGCACCTGGCGAGATGCCGATTAGAGTAACGGCCGCCGCTGAAATGTCTGGCGCGCTGCCCCATGATGAGCTGTTGAAATTCTGGCCGGTTCGTCAAGCTGCCGGCGCGCGAAACTATGTTGCAAACAACGTGCTCGACGGCACGGTAACCGACGCGGCCTTTGTCTTCGATTTTGACCGGGACTCACGGGCCAAGGGGTATTTCGAAGACGAGGCCATCGACGGCACATTCTCCGTGGCCGGTGTAAATCTCAGCCCGCTCAGCGATGTCCCACCCATTATCAATATGGATATGATCGGGCGCATCACGGGCAATTCCACCCGGCTCGACTTCAGGGGGGGGCGTCTCTCCCTTTGGCAACTTGATGGTGGCTTCGTCCACTACCCGCAGCTCAGCCCGCCGGGATCCGACATGATGGTCGGCCTGTCGGGCAGTGGTCCGGCGCGCAATATGGTCCAGATCATCAGTGACAGTCGATTGCGTCTGCAGGAGCGCACGGGCTTCGATCCCGCATCGGTGTCAGGCGAGGCCCGTCTCGATTTTCAGTTGTCCCGTCCGGCACTGCCAGATGTTCCGCCATCCGAATACCGCTTCAGCGCAGAGGGCCAGATCCGAGATGGCGGCCTTGAGACCATTGCGGGGGACTATGATCTCGTCGACGGCGATGCCCAGGTGGAACTGAACGAAAGCGGTATTCGCATTTTCGGCTTTGGCCGCCTTGCCGGCATTCCGCTCCAATATGACTGGCGGAACGGCTTCACATCGGACGCTGGTCCAGGGCGTCTGACAGCATCGGGCATACTGACGCCATCGGGACTCAACGAGATGGGCATTCCAGCTCGGGCGTATTTGACGGGTGAAGCGCCGATGGAATTGGAGGCAGAACTGGAAGGCAGCAGCCTTCAGGATGTAAACGCGACCATCGATTTCACCACCGCGCGACTGGACGTCTCGGAAATTGGCTGGATCAAGAAAGCCGGAGATCCCGCAGCACTCACGCTGGAAATCTCTCAAGGAGACAATGAAACAACCGACTTCCTCGCGGACTTCGAAGCAGAAGACGCCGCCATGATGGCAGATCTTGCCATTGAGCGGAGCGGCCGGCTTGTTAGCGCCGACATCGATCGGGCTTTTCTTGATGGGCGTGCCAATGTTGATGGCACAGCTCGCCGTGGTGAGGACAACAGTCTCATCGTCCGGCTGGGCGGATCATTTCTCGACCTGTCGGAAGTGATCGGCAATTTGTCGGGCGTTGGCGGTGACGGCTCCTCCAGTATCGCCGCCGCGGTTGGTGCCGTTGATCTGAAGGCGGAGATCGATCAGCTCCGCCTTCGGGAGGGCTTCGATATGCTGGGGGCGAAAATGTCGGTTGCGTCGACATCTGACGGGCTTCAAACCGCCGAAGCGGCCGGTGTCACGCAAACTGGCGCGTCAGTCTCTGCAGCCTTTGATGCGAGCGGCCTTGGCGATCCCGCATTTCGGGTCGCCAGCGGTGATGCAAGCTTCTTGGCGAGCGTCTTTTTCGGCTTCGACGCGCTCGAGGGCGGGGATCTTGAGATCTCAGGAACGCTTGCCCGTGGTGATCTGCCAACCCAGATTCGGATCGGCGTGACAGATACCCGCTTGAAGGACGCCCCCGTATTTACGCAAGTTCTGTCCTTGGCCTCGATAAGAGGTGTGTCGGATATGATCGCCGGCGATGGCGTGCTCTTCACTGACATCGATATCCCACTCGCCATTGCCGGCGGGCGTTACAATATTGTCGGCGCAAAGGCGTCCGGGCCCGCCCTCGGCTTTACGGCGAATGGCTGGGTCAATACGGACACAGGGGACCTCGATGTCGATGGTGTCCTTGTACCAAGTTTCGGGATCAATTCTGCCTTAGGCGGTATCCCCCTGATCGGGGACCTGTTTGTCAGTCGTGATGGCGAGGGCGTCATTTCCCTCCGCTATGGCGTCGAAGGCACATTGGAGCGTGCCCAAGTATCCGTAAATCCTCTGTCAGCTGTGACACCTGGCGTTCTCCGCCGCATTTTTGAAGATCCCGAAAACGAGGATTTCCTGGAGAAGCTTCAAGACGAGACGGTTACCGCAACCGAATAAGCGCGTGCCGTTTCTTGCCAGCTGACAGCTTGATCGCTCCATCCTCATTGAGATCCGCCGCCGTCATCGTGGCATTCTGATCGCTGATGACCAAATCATTGAGCCGTGCCGCGCCTTGCTTGATCATGCGGCGCGCATCGCCATTTGATTTTGTCAGACCGGTCAACGTGAAGGCGGCCGCCACCAGATACCCTTCATCAAGCTCGGCCTTGTCCACCTCCGCAGTCGGCAGCGCGTCAGCGGCACCGCCATCGGTGAATACGGCCGCCGCTGCGGCTTCGGCGTCTTTTGCGGCGTCCACCCCATGCAGCAGGATCGTCGCCTCGTTTGCCAGCCGGATTTTGGCTGTATTGATATCCGCACCTTCCAGCGCGTCCAACTCGGCAACCTCGTCGAGCGAAAGCTCTGTAAAAAGGCGCAGAAAACGGCCGACATCCGCGTCTTCTGTGTTGCGCCAGAATTGCCAATATTCATAGGGGCTGCGCTGGTCAGCATTTAACCAGACGGCACCGTCTGCTGTCTTACCCATCTTCGCGCCAGACGCAGTTGTGATCAGCGGCCATGTAAGGCCAAACGCATCCCCGCCATCGGATTTGTGAATAAGATCAACCCCACCAAGAATATTGCCCCACTGGTCGGACCCTCCGATCTGCAGCTGGCACCCATGGCGACGGAACAGCTCAAGATAGTCGTAGGACTGAAGCAGCAAATAGTTGAACTCCAGAAATGTGTAGGGCTGTTCGGCTTCGAGGCGGCGCGCCACCGTCTCCTGCTTCACCATTGTATTGATGGTGAAGTATTTTCCGACGTCCCGCAGCACATCGATATAGCCGAGCTTTGATAGCCAATCGTCATTATTGACCATAATCGCATCGGTCGGACCGTCACCAAAACTGAGGAAAGGCTCAAAGGCCTTACGGATGCCCTCAGCATTTCGGGCGATCTCATCTTCCGTCAGGATGGGGCGTGACTTCTCTTTGTCGGTCGGGTCGCCAACCTTCGTGGTTCCGCCGCCGATCAGAACAATCGGCTTGCCACCGGCCTTCTGGAAGTGGCGCAGGGTCATGATCCCGACGAGCGATCCCACATGCAGGCTCGTCGCGGTTGCATCGCAGCCATAATAGCAGACCGGCGTCCCATCTGAGCAATAGGCGTCAAGCTCTTTGGTGTGCGTGACCTGCTTCAGGAAGCCTCGCGCATCTAGCGTGCGCATAAAATCTGATGTGTAATCGCTCATCTCGTCTCTCCGGGGCGGCGTCAGCTAACATGGGAGCCCGCGCTTTTGAACACCGCAACTCAGGAATTTGAGCCAGTCTGGGCGGTTGGATTTATGACCGGGACATCAATTGACGCAGTTGATGCCGCCATGATCCGCACAGATGGGGACAAGATCTTCGAGTTTGGCCCTGTGGTTGAAGTTCCGTATTCGGATGAAGAGCGGGCGATCATCCACGCGGCGGTTCAGGCCGCAAGAGATTGGAATTGGCAGGGTCCGCCGCCAGAAGATGCGTTCAGCCCCGCCAAGGCCATAGCCGTTGATCGCCACCGCGACGCACTTGAGAAACTCCGTGACGATTGGAATGGACCAGCACCAACCATCGCTGGCATCCATGGGCAGACCGTACTTCACCGCCGCCCAATACCAGGTCAGCGGGGCGCAACATTGCAGATCATCGACGCCCCAGCCATGCGGGAAGCGCTGGACCTGTCAATCGCCTACGATTTTCGGACGGCTGATGTCGACGCGGGAGGTGAGGGCGCGCCCCTTGCGCCGATCTATCACAAGGCGCTTTTGGCTGGCGCGGCGCTGCATGGCGCGGCTGTTCTGAATCTGGGCGGTGTCGCGAACATCACTGCCATCGACAGCCAAGGAGACCTCTTGGCCTTTGATTGCGGACCGGCCAATGGGCCGATTGACGAATGGGTATCCGGTCATGGCCGTGGCACGCATGACGCGGGTGGTGTCCTTGCTGCGGCGGGGCAAGTGGACGCGTCGCGGCTTGAGCGGAGTCTTGGCCATATATATTTCTCCGAAAAACCGCCCAAATCCCTGGACCGTTATGATTTCAGCGCGCAACTCGTTACGGGCTTATCCCTTGAAGACGGTGCCGCAACGCTCACCGAGCTTTGCGCCCGGGCGGTTGCCCTTGGCCTCACTCACATCGATGTCCCTGTGGATCGCCTGATCCTGTGCGGTGGTGGCCGACATAACCCGGCGCTTTTAGCAGCCATTCGCCGTGCGATGTCCTGTGATGTTCAGCTTGCAGAAGATCTCGGCTGGCGGGGAGATTCTATTGAAGCAGAAGCCTTTGCCTTGCTAGCCGTCCGCACATTACGGGGGCTGCCAATCTCGTTTCCGAAAACCACAGGGGTGTCTGAGCCCCGAATAGGTGGGCGAATTCTCGCCTGAAGCTTTGCTCACCAATTCTCCTTGAACGGACGGAGATCTATCTCATGCGTCCATGCCGAGCGATGCTGCGTGTGGACGTGCCAAAACGTGTCAGCAATCGCGTCTGGCGAGAGACCGCCATCGTCTCCGAGGGCGTCGAGATACTCTCCGAACCGGCTGCGCACCATGTCGCCGTCAATCACACCGTCAATGATGAAATGGGCCACATGCACGCCTTTCGGACCAAACTCCCGCGCCAAGGATTGAGCGAGCATGCGCAGGCCCGCCTTCATCATGGCAAAGTGCGCAAAGTTTGCCTTGCCTCGCATCGATCCGGATGCGCCTGTAAAAAAGAGGCTCCCCTTGCCCTGGGCGGACAGAATGGGAATGGCCCGCTTCGCGGTGAGAAACGCCCCGAAACATCCGACACGCCAGAACTGTTCGACCGTTTGAGCGTCCAGCTGTTCGAACGGAATGATCGCATTGTTGCCGGCATTATAGAGCACCGCACCGACGGGCCCTCGGTCCGCCGCCTGTTGAAACAGCGCGTCCTGATCCGCCTCGGAGGTGACATCCACGCGCACGGCTTCAGCAGATCCGCCCGTATCGGCAATACCTGTCGCGAGGGCCTGCACTTTCTCCTCGGTACGCCCACCAATGATGACATGGTAGCCTTCGGACGCGAACCGGCGCACCAGAGCCCCGCCGACACCCTGCGCGGCACCAGCGCCCAAGACGATTACAGTTTCAGACATTGTCCATCCTCTTTGTCGTTACGGGGTCGGTTACTCATAAGCTGTCATCACATGCATACGAGCGCGTGCCTTTTTCATGCGTATCGTCGAGAGAGCGAAACCCAATGGGATCGCTCTCACCAATATTTGCCGCGCAGAAAAGGGGTGACGCCTACCGTTCGCCGATCGGTACGAATGCCCGTTTCGCCGCACCGGTATAGATCTGGCGGGGACGTCCGATCCGCTGCGTTGGATCTTCAATCATTTCATTCAGCTGTGACAACCAGCCAACTGTCCGACCAAGGGCGAAGAGTACTGTAAACATCTCGGTTGGGAAGCCGAGAATATCCATCGCGATGCCCGAATAGAAATCGACATTTGGATAGAGTTTCTTCTCAACGAAGTATTCGTCTTCCAGGGCGATCTTTTCCAGCTCCATGGCGACCTGAAGAAGGTGAGAGTCGCCAATGCTAAGCTCTTCCATGAGCTCATGAACGGTCGCCTGCATGACCCGGGCCCGCGGATCGTAGTTTTTGTAGACCCGGTGACCAAAGCCCATCAAGCGGAACGGGTCGTCCTTGTCCTTTGCACGCTCGATGAATTCCGGAATGCGGTCCACCGTGCCGATCTCACGCAACATATTGAGGCAGGCCTCATTCGCGCCACCATGGCTTGGCCCCCAAAGACTGGCGACACCCGACGCGACAGCTGCGAAGGGGTGTGCCCCCGACGAACCGGCAAGGCGAACGGTCGATGTCGACGCGTTCTGTTCGTGGTCCGCTTGCAGGATCATCAGCCGGTCCATAGCCCGCGCGGCAACCGGGTTCACAACGTATTTTTCAGCCGGAACGGAAAAGCACATCTGCAGGAAATTCTCGGCATATGAGAGATTGTTCTGCGGATGCACAAAGGGCTGACCGATCGAGTATTTGTAGGCGCGTGCAGCGAGCGTCGACATTTTCGCGATCAGACGATGCGCCGACAGATCCCGTTGCTCAGGATCGGTAATGTCCATGGCGTCTGGATAAAACGCCGCAAGCGCTCCGACCGCCGCCGTCATCATCGCCATTGGGTGACTGTCACGGCGGAACCCGTCAAAGAACCGGTCCATTTGCGTATGCAGCATGGTGTGAAGCGTGATGGACGACCGGAAATTGTTGAATTGGCCTTGGGTCGGCAGTTCACCATAAAGCAGCAGATAGGCCACCTCTAGAAACCCTGATTTTTCTGCCAGTTCGTCGATCGGATATCCGCGATGGAGTAGAACGCCTTTCTCTCCGTCAATAAAGGTGATCTGGCTTTCGCAGGATCCCGTTGAGGTAAAGCCGGGGTCCAGTGTGAAGACGCCCGCTTGGGAATAGAGTGACTTGATATCAATGACATCCGGCCCGTCAGTTCCACTATAAACAGGCAGTGTAACGGTCTTGCCGTTCACTTCGAGGGTCGCTTCACCCTTTTTGACAACCTTGTTTTCCATAACGCGTCTAAATCCTGATCCGTCCATTTCACCTGCTGCCTTTCTTAAGAGGACACGTCCTCTGAATTCAATTGATCGTCTATGCGCGCGAGGCTTTCCTCTCGGCCAAGCCAATCCAGCACCTGGTGGATATCCGGTGCCGGCAGATTGCCGGTGAGGGCCGCGCGCAATGGCGGTCCGAGTTGCCCCATCGACAGATCGTGTTTTTCGCTGCTGGCTTGGAGCGTCAGCTTAAGCGCTTCTGCGGCCCACGGGTCCGTCCTGGAGATGTCGTCGCGCAGTCGGGCCAATCGGTCAAGTCCTTCGCCCCGAAGCGCTTTGCGCGCTTTTTTGTTCATCATGAGTGGTCGCGAAACCGTTATGAAGGCGAAGGCTTCTGCAAGCGCTGGAATTGTGTCACCGCGATCGCGCATATCGCCCATGGCTGCAAGGATTCTGGCCTCGATCTCTGGGGTGACATCCATGGTCTTATCAAGCTCTCGGATCACCAATGAGGCGAGTTCGTCCACCGGTTTTCCCTTGATATAGTGAGCGTTGGTCGCAGAGAGTTTATCAAAGTCGAGCCGCGCGGGAGCTTTTCCAATGCCGGAAAGGTCAAACACTTTGGCCGCTTCGGCCATGGTAAACAGCTCCATATCGCCATGGGCCCAGCCGAGACGGGTAAGGTAATTGCACACCGCTTCTGGCAGATACCCCATATCTCGATACGCACCCACGCTGAGCGCGCCATGGCGTTTGGAGAGTTTTGCTCCGTCTGGTCCATGGATCAGCGGCACATGGGCAAATACAGGCACGTCCCAACCCAGCGCCTCGTAAATCGGTGTCTGCCGGAACGCGTTCCTGAGGTGATCATCCCCGCGAATGATATGCGTCACGCCCATATCATGATCATCGACCACCACAGCGAGCATATAGGTCGGCGTCCCGTCGGCCCGGAGTAGGATCAGATCGTCGATCTCTTGCGCCTCGATCGAGATCTCGCCTTGGACCTCATCTTTGATCACCAGTTTGCCGGTGTCCGGGGCCCGCAACCGAACCGTGAAGGGGGCCTCACCTGCTGGCGGCGACGCACCATCTCTCCAGGGCGAACGATAGGGCGCAAGCGCCGCGTCGGCCTCTGCCCGCAATGATGCCCGCTCATCGTCACTGAGGCCCTCGGCCTTTGCGGCTTTGCGTTTGTTTTCACCCAGCTCCCGCCGTGCTTGCAGCTCCTCCGGCGTCGCATAACATCGGAAGGCCTTGCCGGCCGCGATCATCTCTTCGGCGCACGCGATATGTCGGTCGGCCCTGGCACCCTGAAAGATCGGATCTTCATCTGCCGCAACGCCCAGCCAATCGAGTCCCTCCAGAATGGCATCAACCGCGGCGGCCGTTGACCGCGCTTTATCGGTATCTTCAACCCTTAGGAGAAAACGCCCGCCATGACGTCTGGCATAAAGAAGATTGAATAGGGCGGTACGTGCGCCGCCGATATGCAACATGCCGGTTGGCGAGGGGGCAAAACGGGTCGTTACGGACATATAACCTCAGGGGTGCTGCAGGCGCGGTCTTCCGTGCCTGACAGGCTTGAACACTCTGTTTTGATTGAAAGCAACCCCGCCGCGCCCGCGAAATCGGTCATCGCTCCGGGCGAGGGGGCGGTCTTCCTTGTGGCGTTGTCGATTTGCCTTGGCGCACTGATCTATCTTCACGTCCCATGGGAGCCATCCGCCATCCTCACGGCCGTCGCATTTGCAGCTGTGACAGCGCTTGCCACCATGCTTCACCGCTTTGGCGCACCCATACCAATAAGGGCGATCGCTCTGATCCTATTTGGCGCGATGATGGGGATAAGCGCCGGGAAGCTCCGTGTGATAACCAGCGGTACGCCCGTCATCCCCGAATTGATCGGCCCCGTCATGGTCGAAGGATGGATCTCAAACATCGAACCTGCCACCACAGGCGTCCGCCTCCGCATACGCCCCCATGCCATTGCCCGATTTGATGCCACCCGCTTGCCCCGGGAAATCCGCCTGACCCATCGCCTCGACCTCCGCGTGTCCTCGGGGCGTTTTGTCCGCTGTTGGGCCGTGCTCCGACCGCCGCCAGGCCCGTCAATCCCCGGAGACTATGATTTTCGCCGCGCGGCCTGGTTCGATGGCTTGGGCGGTGTTGGTTATGTCCAGGGGCGGTGCCGCGGCGGCATGCTCGGTGCGCCGCCAAGTCTCAGCCAGCGCGTCGATCTATTCGTCGCCGCCAAGCGCCGCCAGCTCGCCACTTACGTCAACGCCGTGGCCGGCGAGCGGGCAGGCGGCTTTGCAGCGGCCCTCGTCTCCGGTGATCGTTCTTACATGCCCCAGGCTGATCAGACAGCCCTCCGCGCATCGGGTCTCGCTCACTTGCTCGCCATTTCGGGCCTTCACCTCGGCATTGTCGGTGGGCTGATCTATTTCATCATCCGTCATAGCCTCGCCCTGATCGAGCCTTTGAGCATCCGCTATCCCGTCCAGAAAGCCGCCGCACTCGCCGCCATACTCGCCACCGCGCTCTACCTCATCCTCTCTGGCGCAAGCGTCTCCACGCAGCGCGCCTTCATCATGTCGACCGTCTTCTTCGGTGCGATCTTATTTGATCGACCAGCGCTCAGCCTCCGCTCTTTCTCCATCGCTCTGATGGCCGTTACGCTGATGAAACCGGAAAGTGTCGTTTCGCCCGGCTTCCAGATGTCCTTCGCTGCAACGGGGGTGCTTATTGCCATCTACGACGCCTGGAACCGAAACCGTCCCTATCGAGCGCGCACTCTGTTCGGCCGTCTCCGTTTCGGAGCGACGTCTCTCGCCGTCACATCCATCGCCGCCTCGACGGCAACGGCCCCCTTCGCCTTCTTCCATTTCGAACGGCTCGCGCCCCTCGGCTTGGCGGCCAACCTCATTGCCATGCCGATTGTCAGCCTTGCCAGCGTTCCGGCGGCGGGCCTTGCGATCATACTCGCCCCATTCGGGCTATCAGAGTGGGGCATCCGCGCCTTCGGTATGTCCCTTGAAGCCATCCTCGCCGTCGCCCACCGGGCCGCAGATGCGGGCGCGAGTCTTGCTCACCCCATCAAAGCTATGCCGCCCACAGCGCTTGTCGGTTTTGCTTTGACGCTGGCCCTCTTCGTCATCCTTCAGGGCTGGACCCGCGCCGCCGCCACAACCGCCGCCGCCGCATTCGCAGCTGCCCTTTGGGTCACCACACCACCGGCACCTGTTTACTGGTCTCCCTCCGGCGAGGTCTATCTGAACACTGACGGCGCGACCTATTCCGCCGTCCCATTCCTCGAAGCCGATGCCCTCGGTCCCCTCCGTTTCGACAGCGCCATACCAGCTGCACCCTGCAACCGCCCTCGCTGTCTCTACGAATTGGCACAGGGGGAGACCGTGCTTCTCCTAAATGCTGGCGGCCGCATCTCCTGCACCGAGATCGCCCCCATCGACATCGTTCTGTCGGCCGATGCGCTCCCCTGCGCGAATGCGATTCCCTGGAACCAGATCACCGCCAATGGTGGTGCAGAAATCCGCTTAACCGACACGGGCCCAAGCCTCACCCATCCGCCCCGGTGCAGCCCGCGTCCCTGGCGGGGGTGTTCGTAAATTGCCGATACTCTTGACCTCATCCCAGCCCGGGCGCGAAGCGCCGGTCCGGGACCAGAATAGGGCGGCGGTGGGGTGGGATCTCTAACGCCAAGGGCAAACGACAAGTGCACTGTATGATATCTTCTTTGCGCCCTCAGCGGACTGCAAAGTTCGAACAGGCTGCACTGTGCTTTACTCGTTTCACTCTTCGCGGGCAGCGCATAATTGCGCGTTCAGCACCGCAACAAAACGACGTTTGAATCTCTCCAAAGTCATCACATCTGTGATGCTGCGCGCGTATGACCAGAGCCCTTGCGAGGACACCACGGTCAGAGCCGCCAGATCGTTGAGATCCTCATGGCTCACCGTCGAGCCGCACTCCTCAGCAGCCTGCTTCAACACATCATAGAAGCCGCGTTGCAGGTCCTTTTGGTGCTCGCGGATTTTTCTACGAACTTCGACATGCTTCGGAGCGATGTCGGTCATCACGTTCGCAAAAAAGCACCCCGGTCCCGGCATACCCCTTTTCTTGTGCAAACCGATGAAGAAATCGAAATATGACTCGATTGCGTCGAGCCCTCTCTGTCCGGACGTCAGGGTCTCGAGCGCACTCTCTGCGATACTGTTTCGGTATGCCGACAAACAGGCCAGAAACAGTTCTTCCTTTCCACCAAAATCAGAATAGATCGCCCCCCGTCCAACTCCAGTGGCCGATACGAGATCCTCCATCGACGTCGCAGAGAACCCATTCTGCCAAAACACATGCATCGCGCGCTCAACGAGCTGGTCTCTTGATCCTGAGCGAGGCCGTGCCATGGCGGTTTTCCACTCGTTTCCATCTACTTTGACCAACGAGGGTGCATGGGCACCTGCGCCGATTTCCTAACCGCTATAGGTTAAAACGCGATTGGCAAAGAATCTACTTGTTATTTTGGAATGATCATTCCATAACGAGCTCAATGGATGTGTCGTTTCTCAAAAGACTGCGAAGCGCTTGATCAAAGCTCGGATACACAAAGTGAAGCTTGCTAACCTCCTCTTCCTGACGGCTGCAGGGATATCTTTTCTGGGTGCGCTTGCGCATGAACTAATAGGCGCGCCGATGGTGTTGGACCCCTTGCAAGATAGCGGGCTCCCAGAGGATGTGATCTGGCTTCATCACTTTTCGTGGCATGTCGGAACAGTCTCGGTACTCGCGATGGTTGCGATGTTCACCCTCGCGGCTCTGCGAGAGAACGGCCTCGTTTTCGGCCTGATTGCGACAGTTATGAGTGCGGGGTTTGCGGGTCTCGGCATATCGTTGGCCGCCTTTGGGAACGCCGCCCTTTGGCAGACCCTGGCCCCTTATCCCTGGACGGTCATAGCAGTGCTGGGGGGGATCGGCATACGCCTGTCGCGAGGCGCAAATGCGCACTGAGACCGTAGATTGGACGTTTGGCGGTGCATGGCCCTATGAGCCAAAATGGTTCGAAACCCCCGAGGGGCGTCTGCATTATATCGACGTCGGTCCCAATGATGGTCCACCGATCATTTTTGTTCATGGCAACCCGACCTGGAGTTACGTCTATCGCCGGTTCATAAAGGCGGTCAGTGGTTGGGGCTTTCGCGCGATTGCTATGGACCATCTCGGCTTTGGCCGATCGGACAAACCTGACACGGTCAGCGCATACGATATTCCGAAACATGCCAAGCGGTGCGAGGCTCTGCTGGAAACACTAGACCTCAACGATGCGACCCTCGTTGTTCAGGACTGGGGCGGGCCGATTGGGCTGCCCTGGGCTGCCAGGCATCCGGCGCGGGTCTCTGGTCTTTTTGTCTTGAATACCTTTTTCAGCAGACCAACCGCAACGGTTCGGTTGCCTGGGGTTCTGCGTGCGTTTCGAACGCCTGTCCTGGGTGAGCTTCTGGTCAAAGGGGGCCACGCCTTCGTCAAACAGTTCTTGTTTCAATCCGGCTTAAACGACCCTGAGTGTTTGAGCCCGATTGATAAAACCGCTTATCTGGCACCGCACCCGACCTGGTCGTCCCGAACGGGAATACTCGCATTTCCCAGGCAAATTCCGACCAAGCCGTCTGGACCGGTAAGTGATTTTGTCGATCGGGAGGGGGCAAAACTCGCGGCCGGATTTGCAAACAAGCCGGTAAAAATCGTTTGGCCGATGAGAGATATCGCGTTCAAACCAAGAACGATTGATACGATGTGGCGGGGCATGTTCCCCAACGCAGACGTCGTTCGAGTCGCCTCTTCAGGACATTTCATACAGGAAGACGCGCACAGCATCGTCATCCCTGAACTGATGGATTTCGCCGGACGCCGACGAAAACAGACGTGAACTGACCAATCCTGGCTACCCACCCCAGAGGAAACCCTATGAGCAAATCAATCAAATGGATCATTGCGATACTCATGACGGCAACTTTGTTCCGAGCACAAACAGTGTTCTTTCTGCCGACGATTGAATCCTTTGGAGGTCCAGCACCGGACGCTTGGTTCGGCCCATGGCTGAGCGACTTCATCCTGGGATTACTCGTATTGCCGATGGTGTTCATTTTCTGGACATGTAGAGGCGTTCGAACATGGGGGGCTTTGTTGGCCTATAATGCAGTTGGGGCTTTTGACTATTCTCAGGGGCTGATCACTCAGTATTTTAGCCCAATGCCTGCCGACATGGCCTCAAGCGAAACCGTTTATGCAGGCATCGGCGTCTTTATGGTGCTGCAGCTTATCGCGCTTGTGCTGCTGTTACGGTCCGACGTCGTCGCTTACTTTGCCTCGCAGGCCGACGCCTCATTGGTTCGCAAATAATTGGCGAGAAAAAAGGGCCACATATGAGCGATGCCGACGCCAACGGCGTCAACTCCATCATTAGACTGAGCCCATGGGTGTTAAAGTCGACACGACTGCCTCGACTTGGGAGGCACCCCCCTGACAATCCCGTCCAGGGTCCGCTTCACCGCCGCGAACAAACTCAAAGACCCTACCCACACCCCTCGGCTTTCAGCACGCGCGTCGTCGAGGCGGGGTACTTTTCGAGCTTGTCTTTCGCTCGCGTCGGTCTCGGCGAGAACCCGCCACCGCAATTCGGGCAGACGCCGGCGAGCACGCCCTCGGCGCAACTGAAGCAGAAGGTGCACTCAAAAGAGCAGATCACGGCTTCATGGCTCTCCGGCGGCAGATCCTTGTCGCAGCATTCGCAGCTTGGGCGCATTTCCAGCATCACGTCCTCCCTATTTGTCCAATCCGGACACCACATTAACCGATAAACACTGGGACACCAGCTGGTAACCCGCACTTGGTCCCGACACGCCGTGACAAATTCCAGGCGGATAGTAGGGTGGATAGAGAGAAACACCCTTGGGCTATGCAACACCCTGCTCGCACTCTATCTCCTGGAGAGACGGGCCATTTGAGGCGTCATTGATGAAACTCCGTGTCCTGATCCGGCAAATCCATAATTGGTCGTCCATTGTGGTGGCCCTGCCGCTCATCGTCATGATTGGCGCTGGCGTGCTCTTAATGCTCAAAAAAGAGATCGCCTGGATCCAGCCGCCAACAGAGCGCGGCGTCGCGGCGGAGGGCTCGATGCTCGCCCTGGAAGACTTGCTCGCGGCAGCCACGACCGCTGACGAGGCAGGCTTTAAAACCTGGAACGATATCGACCGGATCGATGTGCGCCCCGGCAGAGGCGTTGCGAAGTTTCGCGGCGAGAACCATTGGGAAGTTCAGGTCGACACAAGCACCGGCGAGGTGCTCCACGTCGCCTTTCGCCGCTCCGACATTATTGAGAGCATCCATGATGGCAGTTTTTTCGCCTCATGGACGAAGCTCTTTCTCTTTCTTCCCGCCGGAATTGTGCTCTTTGGGCTTTGGGGCACGGGACTTTACTTGTTTGCCTTGCCCCATCTCAAAAAGTGGCAGAAACAAAGGGCGAAACGGGCGGCATCTGCAGAGGCCGCTGAATAAACGCGCCCGGGGTCGGGCAACGGGGTTGAGGAGATATCCATGATAAAGCATCTGGTCGGAGCGATAATCGTTGCGGCACTGACACTGTCGCCGGCAGTGACAGCCCAGCAAATCGATGGCTCACTCTTTTCCGGCATGAAAGCGCGCCTCGTCGGCCCAGCCACCATGAGCGGGCGGATTGCCGCGGTCGATGCTGCAGCGAACGACCCGAACTTTATTGTGGCGGGCGCGTCGACCGGAGGCGTCTGGATCTCTCGCAATGGTGGCCTCAACTGGACCCCGGTGTTCGACGATCAGCCAGTCGCATCCATAGGCGCTGTGTCGATCAATCAGCAGAACCCAGACATCATCTGGGTCGGCACGGGCGAGGGCAATGTCCGCAATTCCACATCGGTCGGGGGCGGCGTCTACAAATCCCTCGATGGCGGCAAAACCTGGGATTATGTCGGCCTCCGCGAAAGCGAGCGCATTCACCGCATCGCTCTGCACCCCACCGATCCGGACATCGCCTATGTTGCAGCCCTTGGCCCGCTCTGGGGCGATGGGGAGACGCGTGGCCTTTTCCGCACGGAGGATGGCGGTGAGACCTGGGAGAAGATCCTTTATGTGGATGAGCGCACCGGTGCGACGGATATCCGTATGGTGCCCGGCAATCCGCAGAAGCTCTTCGCAGGCATGTGGGAATTCCGCCGGCAGCCTTTCTTTTTCAAATCGGGTGGTCCGGGCTCCGGGGTTTATATGTCCCTCGACGGCGGCGACACGTGGACAGAAATCACCGAGGAAGACGGCTTGCCGAAGGGAGAACTTGGCCGGTCGTCGTTCGCGATTTCGCCAGCCAACCCGGACCGCATCTATGCGCTGATCGAAGCGGAAGAGAGCGCTCTCGCGCGCTCCGATGATGGCGGTGAGAGCTGGAGCCTTGTTAACACAGATTATGACATCAATGACCGCCCGTTCTATTATGGCGACATCTCGGTTGATCCGGTGAACCCGAACCTCGTCTATCGCATCGGCAGCCGGGTGAAAGTGTCCGAAGATGGCGGCAAGACGTTCGAATACATGCCGGCGATTGATTGCTGTGCCGCGTCCAACACGATCCACATCGACACCCATGCCTGGTGGATCAATCCGAACAATCCGAAACATATGATTGATGGCAATGATGGCGGCATCGCGATCACCCAAGACGGCGGAGAGACCTGGCGGTTCGTGCGCAATCTTCCGCTGGCGCAATTCTACCATATCGCCGTGGACAATGAGGTGCCCTACAACATCCTTGGCGGCTTGCAGGACAATGGCTCCTGGCGTGGCCCGTCGGAGGTCTTTGAGAATGGCGGCATACGGAATTTCCACTGGCAGGAAGTGGCCTTTGGGGATGGCTTCGATACGATCGCGGATACGGAAAACAGTCGTCGCGGTTACGCCATGAGTCAGGGCGGGGTATTGTACCGCTGGGATCTGAACATCGGTGAAAGCCGCCTCATCAAGCCGGACCGCGTTGAGGGTGTTGATCTCCGCTACAACTGGAATGCTGGCTTTGCTCAGGATCCGTTTGATGCGTCTACGATCTATCTGGGCAGCCAGTTCGTACACAAATCAACGGACCGTGGGCTGACCTGGGAAGTTATCAGCGCTGATCTCACCACGAACAATCCCGACACCCAGACATTCAGGGAAAGTGGAGGGCTGACACCCGACGTGACCGCGGCGGAGAACTACAACTCCATCACCATGATCGTGCCCAGCCCCGTGGAGCAAGGCGTCATCTGGGTCGGGACCGATGATGGGCGCGTTCACATCACCCGTGACGGTGGGGCGAGCTGGTCAAGCCTCGCAGACCGGGTCCGCGGTGGACCGGACAATCCCTGGGTGTCGACGATTTTCGCCTCGCCCCATGATGCCTCTGTCGCCTATGTCACACTCGACAATCACCGCAATGACGATATGGGGACCTATGTTTACCGCGTCAGCAATTATGGGCGGACGTGGACTTCCATCGCCACCGACGACATCACCGGTTACGCCGCCTCGATCCTTCAGGACTCTGAAGATCCGAATTTACTCTTCCTCGGAACGGAGTTCGGTCTTCATGTCAGTCTGAATGGCGGCCGCAGCTGGACCAAATGGACCGCAGGTGTACCGACGGTTCAGATCGCGGATATTGTTCAGCAAACCCGTGAGAGCGATATTGTCCTCGGCACCCATGGCCGCGCTGCCTTCGTCATTGAAGATGTCTCCGCTCTGCGGGGGCTCTCTGCGAGCGCCTTCAATCAACGCTTCCAATTGCTTGATGTCTCCGACGCTCAACAATATCGGTGGTCGCAAACGCCGTCTTCCCGTTTCCCGGGCAGTGGCGAGTTCAGGGCCGAAAACGCTCCCTACGGCGCAATGGTCACCTTCATTGCAAGCGGCGAGGACCTCCCGCATCCGGACGAGATGACCGAGCGTGAACGGAAGATCGCCGTGCGGACGACAAGCAGTTCAGATGATGAGACCGACGAAACACCAGAAACGCCGAAGCTCACCGTCGAAATCCGTGACAGCACCGGAACGCTTATCCGGACGTTCAAATCCGGTGTCCATCAGGGCATCAACCGCGTAATGTGGGATCTCTCCAGAGATGGGCTGATGCCGATTGATGCAGGAGATGCGCCGGAGGATGGCACGCTTCCACCAGGTCGTCAGGTGCTGCCGGGCACCTATCAAATTACAACCCGTTTCGAAGACTCAGACGCTTCTGGTCAGGTGGTCGTTCGCCCCGATCCCCGTAGCCCCTATTCGGCGCAAGCACACGCAGCGAATGATGCCTTCCGCGGTGAAATCGAAGCGCTCCGTGGACGCATGAACACAGCGCTCTTGCAAATCAACGGTGCTCGCCGCGACATCGCAACGATTGAGGCATTGATTGCCGAGCGGAAACGCCTCCAATCCGTCGATGCGGAGGATGAGGATCATCCGCTCAACATACTCAGCAAACAGGCTGGCGAGTTAAAGTCATCTCTCGATGAGTCCGAGGAATTGTTCCGTGTGCCCGATGAAACGAAGGGTATTGTATTTAACGAAGACAAGGCCGCAAGCCGTCTCGGCTTTGCCGACTTCTATGCCGGCTCCACGTTTGACCAACCATCTGCGGCAGCCCGCGCTGAGGTCGCGGTGGCAAGCGAGACACTTGAAGACGCCATCACTGAGCTCAACACGATATTGGGCAGAGATCTCGTCGCATTCCGTACACTGATGTTGGAAGAGGAAATCGATCTCCTCGACCAATCACCTGTGACGGAGTGATACCCTTGGATCAGTTCAAAGGAAAAACAGCGCTCGTCACCGGCGCAGGCGATGGTATCGGCGAAATGCTCGCCAAAGGGCTGGCTAGCCTCGGCATGTCCGTGGGCGTTCTGGATATCCGCGAAGACGCTGCGGCTCGCGTCGCCACTGAAATTGGTGGAGATGCATTTGCCCTCACAGCCGACGTCAGCGATCGTGACGCCCTGGCTACTGCGGCGGAGGCCGTCAAAGATCGCGGCCAAGGCCTGTCCTTGCTCTGGATCAATGCAGGTGCGGGCGTCGGGGCCAATCTGATTGAGGGCAAGCCTTCCACCATTGAGTGGGCTTATTCGGTCAACGTCCTCGGCGCGATCTGGACGGCCCAGGCCTTCATGCCGCTGGTGCGGGAAACGGAGGGCGCGCGCCATCTCGGCGTTACTGCGTCCACCGCTAGCCTTCGCGATCCCGACATGCCCCTGACGCTTTACGGGGCAACGAAGCAAGCCGTCTTCGCCGTCGCCGAAGGGCTTCGGAACGAAGTGGCTGAGGAAGGGGTCGGCACAACCATCCTCTGTCCGGGCTTGCTCAATACCAAGATCTGGGACGGGGCCCGCGCCCGACCGGAGCGCTTCGGAGGCCCAAGATCTATGGACCCATCCATTTCAAAGCGCTGGGACGAGGCAAAAACACCTGATATTATGTGGCCCCATATCGAAGCGAAGATCGCTGCGGGCGGCGGCTATCTTGTATGCAATACAGAGGGCCGTGTGCGTGAGGTCAACGCCGCCCGGGCAAAACAAATTACCGACGCCTTTGTCGACGTATAGGGAGGAAATCAAATGAAACGTGGACTTCAAATCGCCTTGGGCGTGCTGTCGCTCATCCCACTCTTATTTGCCGGTCTCGGCATTGCCCAGGGCGCTGCGTACTTCTTGCCAGATGGTGCGCCTGCCGCCCTCGACAATCAGTATAGGTATTTTTCGGCAATCTACCTCGTCGTCACCTTCACCATCTGGTGGGTGCTTCCGAACATTGAGCAGCACAAGGTGCCCGTGCGGATCATCGCGGGTGTGATCTTCCTCGGCGGGCTTGCCCGGCTCCTGTCACACTTGACGGTCGGCCCCGGTCAGCCGGAGCAGTTCGCCGGCATGATCCTGGAGATCGCCGTGATCCTCTTCATCCCATGGCAGGCCGCCGTGGCACGAAGAGCAGGGGCGGGTTAAGCCAGCCTACCGATCATTCTCCGCTTCATCGCGCAGCTTCTGTTCGGCGTCTTCCAGGCGGCGGTCGAGATAGGTCTCGCAAGCTTCTTCCATCTCCTCCAGCTTGTTCTGGTAGAAATGGTTTGCCCCCTGAATAACACCGCGTTCGATCACTTCGCCGGTCTGCACGCGGACCTTTGAGAGGGCCCGTTCCACATCCTGCGGCGCGCAGACTTGGTCATTGTCACCGCACAGGATCAGGCCAGAGGCCGGGCAGGGGGCAAGGAACGAAAGATCATAGTGGTTTGCCGGTGGCGACAGCGCCAAGAAGCCGTCAATTTCCGGGCGGCGCATCAAGAGCTGCAGCGTGATCCAGGCTCCAAACGAGTATCCCGCCACCCAGACATAGCGCGGGCTTTCTGACAGGGATTCGATATAGTCGAGAATATAAGCCGCATCGGACAGCTCTCCGACCCCAGCATCATATTGGCCTTGAGACCGGCCCACGCCGCGGGAGTTGTAGCGCAATACGCCAAACCCCTTCTGTTCGAACATCTTATAGAGGGTGATCGCCACCGGGTCCTGCATCGTGCCGCCGGCCCGTGGATGGGCGTGAAGCACCAGCGCGAGCGGCGCGCCTTCCACAGGTGGCTCCGTGTAACGCGCCTCGATACGGCCTGCCGGCCCTGGAATAATCAATTCTGCCATATGTGTTCACCCTAGCCTGACCGCTTCTGCGGAAATCTCGAAGACGCGGACATAGGAGATATGGCGGTCAGAATGCAAGTTTTTGTGCAGTTGCTCGCGACACCGTGTAGCCCTGTAAATGCTGGCGTGCCTGCGCTACATGCGTTTCGATGATCTATGCTGACTACAACGCAACAGCTCCCCTGCGCCCTGAGGCTCGCGACGCCATGCTCGCGGCGATGGAGGTTCAGGCCAATCCGTCCTCGGTTCATGGGGCAGGCAGAGCCGCGCGCAAAGTGCTGGAAACGGCAAGAGCGCAAATCGGCAATGCCATAGGCGGAGCAGCAAAAGACGTGGTTTTCACGAGCGGCGGCACCGAGGCGAACGCCCTCGCGCTCCATGGGGCCGTGCGTGCGCTAGATGGCAAAGCGACCCTCTACGTCTCCGCAATTGAGCATGAGGCGGTGACCCAGAATGCCGGGCTCGTCGGCGTGCCGGTCCGATCCGTTCCGGTCACGCCCAATGGCACAATCGATCTCGATGCCCTCAAAATGCTGCTCACCGCCCACAACGAAGCTGACGGCATGCCGATCCTCGCCCTTATGCACGCCAACAACGAAACCGGTGTCATCCAACCGGTTGCCGATGCTGCTGCACTTATCCGGGAGTTTGGCGGCATCGCAATGAACGAGACCGCCAAACTCCCGGATAAGTGCAGCAGCATCG